>NZ_JBEZNQ010000104.1:0-21862 GCF_040653315.1 Streptomyces sp. NPDC047981
CGGGGGGTGTCGCGAAGCCGACCGCGAAAGCGGTCAGCGCGGCGCAGGCGCCGATCACGGGGCGTCGCATCGAAGGAAACAAGGCTGGTGCCTCCCTGTCAGGTGAAGCTCGGGTGCGTTTCGTACCCCGAGAACCCACGTGACCGGTTGATTCGATCCGCACACCGGATCAGCCGTGCATCAATGGGGTTTCCAGGAGCCGATTGATGGAACTCCTGTGAGTGACAGGAAGGCTGTCCGCCATGCGTGCGTCCGTCAAGAGTCCGTAAGGGCAACGCAGGTCGTCGCCTCTCGGTAACCGCAACGAGGCGGCGGTGGAGCGGACCGCGAGCCCCGGGCGGAACGCACCACGACCGCTCCATGCGCAGGGAGCGGTTCGAGTAGGTGATTGCGGGGTGCCCACGATCTGTGCGAGCACCCCGCTCATGGCTGAGGCGGAGCCCCCGGGTCGCCTGGCCCGACCGCGATTCAGGCCTTCCGGGTGCCGGAGCGCTTGCGCACGATCACGACCGTGGCGGTGCCCGCGGTGATGGCGACCAGGGCGAGGCCGGCGAAGAGCAGAGTGTTGCCCGACGCGCCGGTGTCAGCGAGGTCCTCCTTCGTGCGGTCCTCCGTCGCGGTGTCCTGGCCCGGCTCGGGCGATTCGGTCGGCTCGCAGGGCGTGGGGGACGTACTCGGCTCGGGGCTGGCGTCGTCCGTCGGAGGCTTTGGCGTGCTGCTCGCGGGCAGGGCTGCCGCGAAGGCATCCGCGATCACCTGATGCCCTTCCGCGTTGGGGTGCGGATCATCCGCGGTGCACTGCCACGTCAGCTGGCAGATCTTGGCGACGTTCACAGGAATCTTGCCGGAGCCGGGCACGTCGACGAGGTGGCTGAAGTCTGCGGAGGAGAAGGCTCCCGCGACGTCTGCCACGTTGAACCCCGCCGCGTCGTAGGCCTGGGAGATCATTTCGTTCCCAGTCCCGATCAGGCCGGCCGAGTCCTTGGCGACCTGCTGCCCCTCGTCGCCGAGGAGCCACGACGCCAGGAACGGGTTGTAGTACGTCGCCCCCGTGTACTGGGTGCTCTCGGTCCCCGCCTGCCGCAGCGCGCCGGTGATTCGGGCGAGATTCTCCGCCATGGACTCGACGGTCGTGCTCAGGCAGGGTCCGTCCAGCTCACCGGTCGCTTCGACGCACTTGTTGATGTCGTTGGCACCGATGTTGATCGTCACATAGTTGACCTTGCCCCGATGCTCGGCCATCGCCTTCACCGCGGCGTCCAGCTGGGAGCCGGCATCGGGGTAGTCACACTTCCCGCCGTTGACCAGCGACTCGGTCGTCTCGCCGGTGCACCCCAGCCGAAGGTGCTGGAGTCCGGGCTCACGCTGCTTGAGCTTCTCGAAGAGCCGGTCCGTGTAAGCGACGTCCGGTTCCTCCTTGCCGTCCGGCTGGTATCCGGTCGCCAGCGAATCGCCCAGGGAGAGGTAGTACGTCGTCTCCTGGACGCCCGGGCCCACGGCGACCGCCATACCGGGGACGCTCAGTACGACCGCCATCGCGGCGGCGATCACGCCAGGGCCCCTACGTCTCGCCCACGTGGTGGCCCGCGCCCCTTCGGAAGCGGCGGCCGACGCCGACCCGGCCGCGCGCGTGCGGACGAGGAGCTGATTGATTCCCATCAGGTACGTGCAACTTTCCGTTGAAGTGGGAGCCGGGGAGCGGTGGGTTTCGAAGACCCGTCCGCGCCCCGGGGCACGACTCCGTGGGCCCTGAGCGCAGTGAGGTGGCGACAGCTGCCGGTCTCCGCTCTGGGAAGACGTACGGCAGCACCCCGGCCGCCGGGCGATCATCGCAAGTCGCCTGGCGCACGGTCCGGTGCGCGAGGGACGCCGACCGGGCAGCCGAAATGCCCTTCGGTAGGCCCAGAGGGGCAGCTGAATGCATCGGCTTCGCGTAGGGGCGACCACCGGCGTCTCCACAGCGTCACGCACCCCGCCGAACAGCACCCCGTCGAACAGCACCGCACCGGAGCACGCTCCGGTCTCGGGCACATCACCTGTACCAGGTGACAGCTTGATGGCCCGCCGTATCGACCGGCGGGCCATCAAGGACGGAACAAGGACGGAACAAGGACGGAACAAGGCTAGAACTGCTGGCAGTAGAAAGCCGGAGCTCCTTCGAACCACCACTCGCACTGGTTGGTGGCGTAGCTGGTGCCACCGAGGCCGAGAGAGAGGAGCGCGCCCATCGCCACGACAGTCAGCACCTTGCGCACAGCAGACACGGTTTCCCCCAGGGGTAGTGGGTGAACAGGCCGGCTGCCCCTCGTGGGAGGCCGGCGCCACGGCCGCCGCGCGGCTGTGGCGCACCGAGAGTAGAGCCCGGCGATCATTCTGGGCAGACGACGAACCGGCCATCGCCACGACCGAATATGACTGGAATTCACGCCTTCCGGTCGGGGAAGGCCCCTGATGTGCCGGTCCTTGCCTGCGGGCGGCGGCAGCGCGCCCCGACCGCTCTGCGCGCTGGGCCGAGCCTTGCCCTTTCGGCCTCCTCGCGTGCCCTTCCGCCTGACCGAACGGCCCCCGGTTCGTGTCAATACGGCCTCCAGGATGGGAAGCTGGCTCTCACCGAACAGGGATCGCATGGGAAACAGTCGTGTCAGAGCGCGGGGCATCGGGCGTCGTCCCCACGCGCACCGCTCAGCTCGTGGAGACTGTCACGATCGGGCATGCCCTCTGATACCGGGCCGGATCGATCCACTGGGGACGGTGGCGGACGCGTGGTCGTCGTGACGGCTTTCGGATTCCTCCTCCACCGGGGCGACGACTGCGTCGTCCCCTCCGCCCTCTCGGAGATCGCCGGGGTCGCCGGGATCGGGATCGCGTCGGAGCCCTCGTCGCGGCGACGCGCGTCGACCGAGCCGCTCCGCACCGCCCGGCCCGCTCCCACGGCGAAGGGCAGGAAGCGCGACGAGCAGCTGCTGGCCGCTGTGCGGGACGCGACCGAGCGGATCACTCTCGTCGACCTCACCGTGGTGATCGGCACACAGGCCGCGGTGCTGCTCGTCAAGATCCGGCCCCGGCTCGGACTCGAACGCGGCACGCCCACGCAGGTGCTCACGTACATCAAGGAACACAAGGAGCGGCTCGCCCAGGAGTTGTGCGGCCGCCCGCTCGAGACGCTCCGGGTCGCGGAAGGCCCACCTCGATTTCTGGCTCCCGCCGACAAGCAGCTCATCGGAGCGATCCTGCGGCAGCGGCAGGACATGGGGATCAGCGAGCTGGCAGCGGCGTACGGACAGAAGCGGCAGCGCATCGAGTACGGGCTCAGGGAACTCGGGCGGCGGCTCGGGGTCCATGCGAGACCCGCGCGACTGATTCCCTACGTCCACGCCAACACATCCGTCATCCTCGAACAGGCCGGCCTGAGCGGACTCGACACCGCTCAGCTGCCCGACCTCCCTGTGGCGGAGACCGAAGCGCTCACCACCCTGGACAGGCAGCTCATCGGGGCGATCCTCCGTCATCCGCGCGACGGTTCTCTGTCCGGGCTCGCGCGCGCCTATGGATACAAGCGACACCGCATCCAGTACGGGGTAGAGGGGCTGACGTGGAGGCTGGGCCTGAGCGTCAGGCCGGTCGGTCTCGTGCCGTACATCCACGCCCAGAGGTCGGCCATCCTGGAGCGGGCTGGGCTGAGCGGACTCGACAACGACCAGCTGCCCGATCTTGTGCCCGCCCACGAGGACGTGCGCGGACGCCACGCGCCATGACGACCAGCCGCCCTCGTCCCTCTATGGCGAACGGCTCACCGCCCCTCGCTCCTCTTGGCTGCTCGCCGCCCTCAACGGTCTCGCAGGCAGCGGCCGTGGCCTCTCCCCTTCGGCCTTCCGGCCACGCTCGGGGGGGCTTCACGGGGGCGGTTCGCGCCTCGCCCGGCGGCCGTCCTCCGAGTTGGGATGTGGGGGGAGCCGGTCGCGTGGACTCCCCCCACGTGCCCCTGTCAGTCGCCGAACTCTCCCCAGGGCGGCGCGGGGCCGCGGGCCGTCCGCAGGTCCTGCCACTGGAGACCCGCAGAGCCCGTGGTGTCACGTTAGACACGATGAACACCTCGCCACCCGCCCGTTCGGGCAGACCTTCGGGCAACGGAGCCGAGGTCCGCAGGCCACGCGACGGGAGCGGAAGCGCGAGAACGGTTCGGACGCATCCTTGCGCACTGCCGGGCGTTGAGGGATACATGGCAATCGTTGAGCCGATGACCGGCGACCACCCGACCGAACCCCGTCTTCCCCTGCTCACCGCGGCCGAGGCTCGCGAGGCGGTGGGACATCTGCGTCGGCTGGAGATGCTCGACCTGTCGTCCCGGGGAGACGCCGCCGGCCAACTCGCCATGGAACTGGACCAGAGGATCCCTTCCGCGTAACCGGAGGTTCCGCAGAGCCATCGGAATCTGCCGGTGCCGTACCCCTCCCGGATGACCGCTCGCCGGAGGGCCGAGATATGGCGGTGCACGACCGCACCCGCTGGTCACACCGACCCCAAGCCGGTGTGCGGCTGCCGGCCTCTGCCGCCCGCCGGCCCCAGTCTCCGCCCCGAGCGTCTTCGCAGGTCCGGCCTGTCGCACGCCGAAGCGGACGGGAGTAAGATCGTCTACAGGTGGCGAGGTCGAGCGGCGAGGAACCACGTCATGACAGCGTCCGAGGAAGTCGTCTTCGTCGGCCGCGAGGCGGAGCTGCGGTCCATCGTGGAGGCGGCGCGTCTCGCCCGCGAGAGGCGCCCGGGCATCGTGTGGATCGAGGGCGAAGCCGGCATCGGAAAGTCGTCCCTTGTGCGGCATGTGCTCGCCCACGAGGTCTTCGACGATTTCACCGTGCTCCGGGCGTCCTGCGAAGAGTCTCAGGTCGACTTCGCGTACCACGTGATCGATCAGCTCGTCAGCCGGGTCTCCGGCGCGACGAGGAGACGCTTCAGCGCGCTGACCGCCACCGTGCCCTCGACCCTGACTCCTGTCCAGGTGGGATCACAACTCCTCGGTCTCGTCGGCGAGCTCCAGTCCGAGGGCCCGGTCGTCCTGGTCGTGGACGACGCCCAATGGACGGACCGCACGTCCCTGCAGGCCCTCGGTTTTCTCCTACGGCGCCTGGAGGCGGATTCGGTTCTGACCCTGGTGCTCACGAGACACCCTCCGGACGCCGACAGCTTCGTACCGGTCGAGCAGATCGCCAAACTGGTCCGCGACCGCGGTGGCAGACATCACCTGCTGCCGGGGCTCACCCGGAAGGAAACCGAGCAGCTGGCCTGTCAGACCGGCTCGGACACGATCACACCGAGGCTCGTCGACCGCCTCCAGGATCTCACCGCAGGCCACCCGCTCTACCTCCAGACCCTCTTGAACCACATGCCGCTCGGGAACGTCACCTGTCCTGAGGGGCTGGACATACCGCCTTCGCTCACCGAGGCAATAGGTCTTCAGCTCGCTTCCCTGCCCGATGACGCCCGCCGTCTGGTGGAGGCCTGTGCGGTCCTCGACAGCCGTCTGCCGGTGGCCACCGTGGCAAGAGTGGCGGATGTCCGTGACGGCCTGTCCGCCCTTGAACCGCTCCTCAGGGAGGGTCTGGCGGGTCGGACCATCGCCGGCCCCATCACGTCCATGGAGATACGCAACGCGCTCCAGCGGGAGGTGATCCTCCGGCTCACACCGTCCCCGCGCCGCTGCGCGCTGCACACCGCCGCGGCCGAGGCCGTGGACGAGTACAGCGCCTGGCGGCATCTGGTGGCCGCCTCCGAGGGAAACGAGAATCCCCGCCTGGCGGCGGCCCTGGAATCCGCGGCCTCGAACCTGGTGGCAGAGGGTGATCTCGGCCGCGCCGCGACCTTGCTGCAATGGGCGTGCGATCTGACGGCTGACAGAGACGAGAGCGAGCGGCTTCTCCTCAATGCGGCCGTACGCCTCCACTTCAACCTGCAGTTCACTCGCTACTCCGCCCTGAGATCGCGTGTGGAGCGTTGTCGTCCAAGTCCCCTGCGCAATCTGGTGATGGGCTGGACGGCCATGTTCGAAGGCGATCTCTCCGGGGCGAGAGAGCTGATGATGTCGGCCCTCGACGCCCAACCGGACGACTCGGCAGTCGGAAGGCTCGCTCTGGTCTCGACCGCGGCCCTGAGTCACTTCACCGGATCGCCTCGGCAGGCGATCGATTCGGCCGAGCGCCTCCTGGCCGTTCCCGGCCTGGATCCGCAGTCGAAGCACCTCGCCTGCGCCGCCTCGAGCGGCGGTGCGGCCTTCCTGCACGGTCCGCAGGCCGCGGTGGAGCGGCTGAACGAGTTCGGTCTTCCCGAGCGGGTGGAGAACACCCCGCCCATGGACGCCCTGCCGCTCGCCTGGCGCGGTCTGTACAGAGTGCTCGCCGGCGACCTCCGTACCGGCATCACGGAGGCGAGGAGATCACTGGCCCTGACACGGCACAGTTCGGTACCGAGCATCGACGACGTGGCGCACTTCTCACTGGCTCTCTCCCTCTTCCTGGAGGGTGCGTGGGACGAAGCGGCGGTCCATGCCGATCAGACCTCGTCCATAGCGTTCACGCAGGAGAAGGTGTGGTCGTACGCGCTCGCCCACACCGCAGGGGCTGTCATCGCCTCCGCTCGCGGCGACTGGCCTCGGGCGGAGAAGCGTATCCAGGACCTGGACGACGCGGTACGCATCTATGGCCCCGACCAGTACCTCGTCTACACGGCGATCGCCAGGGGAACCCTCGCACAGGCTCAGAACGACCCTGCCGCCATGTACGAGTGCCTGCGGCCGCTCCTGGATCTCGACGACCTGGCGGGGTGGCCGAACCTGTACAGGTCATGGTGGCTTCCCCTGCTGTGCGAAGCCCTGGTCGCGACAGCCAGGTACAGGGAGGCCGCAGTGGCTCTCGACGAGGTGGGAAGCCTCGACGTCCCCTACCTTGTCCTGTGCGAGGCACGGTTCCGCGGACTTCTGGCCGAACGGACAGGGGACACCGCCGAGGCGTTGAGGCACTACCGGGACGGAATCCAGGCGAACGTTCCGGAGAACGTCCCTGTGCACCGGGGACTTCTCGAATACTCCTACGGCCGCCTCCTTTCTGCCGAAGGCCGGCGGTCGGAAGCGGCAGAGTTCCTACAGAGGGCCAAGGCCCGTTTCGTCGCGCTGGGAGCGAAACCGTATCTGAAGAATTTTGAACCCTTGGAAGCATCCGGGGCTTTGGACGCCTCGCCGTCGGCGGGCTCCATGGATACCGAATACGAGAGCATGACGTTGAGAGAGCGAGAGATATCTCGGCTCATCGGCCGAGGTCTCACCAACAACGAAATCGCTTCCGAACTGTTCCTCAGCCCGAAGACCGTCGAATACCACCTGGGAAACGTCTACGCGAAGCTTCAGCTGTCCGGTCGCCGTCGGCTTCGTGATCTCGTGAATTCCAGAGAGCCCAGCGGCTGAGCCCCGCTGTGTGAACCCCTTCACACAGCGGGGCTCAGGTCACAGGCCCAGTTCCCGGTCGTCGATCCAGTTGCCGTGGAAGCCGAAGGGGATGCGCGCGGGCAGATGCACGCGAGCGACCGGGGCGGCCGTGATGTCGGCGGCGTCCAGGACGACCAGCTCGGCCCTGTTGACGTTTCCGTCGTGGACGACTGACAGGATCCAGCCGTCGTCCTGTTCACTCGTCGAATCCGAGCGGGGGACGAAGGCGGGCTCCATGGTGACCCGCCCCGGCCCGTAGTCGTGGAGCTGGGTCACGCCCAGCACGGTGTCGACCTTGACGAGGGGGCCGGTCTCGAATCCGTCGCGGGTGTGGGCTCGTTCGACGTCGTCGGTGATCTCGATACCGCCGGCCCCGTAACCGGCGAACCAGCCGTAGCGGTGGGGCCGGCCCGTCAGCCTCCCGTCGATGCGCGGGAACTCGACGCTGTAGTCGCAGATGACGTCCTCGCTGGTCTTGCCCGTGGCCGGGTTCACCGTCCAGCGCACGAGGGTGGGGACGCTGCCTCCCGGGCCCAGCATGTCGCGCAGGAAGAGCTCGTCGTAGCGGACGACGTCCAGCGTGAAGGAGCCGTCGGGATTGTCGAAGGCGTTGAGGATGTGGAAGACGTAACAGCGCGGCACCTCGACCCAGTTGATCTGGTCACTGGTGCCGCCGATCGGCAGGACACCGACCCGGGCGGGGTGCTGTTCGTCCCAGATCATGGGCAGGGTCGACACCGGCTCACCGGCCTCCATGCAGCGGATGGCGGCGGCGAGGGTGACCGGGAGGTCGAGGACGATGGCGCGGGTCTCCGTCAGGGCCATGTCGTGGAGCATGGGGTTGTCGTCGACATCGATGTCGGTCGTGTGCTTGGTCCTGCCCTCTGGGTCGAGGACCACATAGCGGGCCGTCCCCTGGGTGATGCTGAAGGTGACGGCGTGCAGTTCGCCCGTCGCAGGATCCAGCTTGGGGTGGGCGGTGAACCCCGAGCCGAACGCCTCGTCCTCGGCCAGGACGGTCGTCCCGGCGAACTCCGGGTCGAGCTCGGCCGGAGGGGTGCCCGATTCGATAAGCGTGAGAATTCGGCCGCCATGTGCGATGACGTTGGTGTTCGGAGCGGCGTGCTTCTCGGTGTTGAGAACGCCGTCGGAGCCCTCCACGAACCGACTCCGGTACCACTCGGCTCTGCCGTCACGGAGCCGGATTCCGTGCACCATTCCAGGTCCGGTGAACCAGTGGTAGGTCGCAGGGTCGACATCGCCCCGCGGGTTGGGCCCGATACGAATATAGCGGCCATTCAGATCTCGTGGCAGAGAACCGGTTACGGGCAGTTGAGCAGCACTTATCTCCTGTTCAACAGGAGCAAAGTTGCCGCTCAAATAGAAGTTTCCTTCGGATGCGCTGAACATGACCTCTCCTCTCCCCGGTCAACATACAATCTGCATGTTCAAGGTGGAATGTTGAGATTGAGACCATGCAGACCGGAGACAGCCATGCCCCCCCTGCCCATCAGCGCGTTCGTCGTGCTCGGCCTGCTCGACGAACAGGGAGACGCGACCCCTTACCAGCTGCGACGCATGATCGAGAAGGGCCTCGGCAACTTCTGGGGATTTCCGCGCTCTCAGCTGTACTGGGAGGCGAGCCGCCTCGTCCGACGCGGGCTGATCGTGGAGCGACGGGAGCAAGGCGGACGGCGGAGGCGGATCCTCGCGATCACGGAGCAAGGGAAGGACGAGCTGAGGCTCTGGCTGGCCACGCCCACGCAGGCTCTTTCGGAGATCCGCGACGAGGGGCTCCTGCGCCTGTACTTCCAGCCTTCCGGATCCGAGGTCACCGAGCAGCAAGGGGAGACCGAGGAACTAGCCACCGTCAGCCGGCTGGCCCGCGAGCAACACGCTGCTCATGCTGCCCGGCTGGAAGGGTACGTCGCGGCCACGAGCGCCATGCGCCCTGGGACACCCCAGCGAGCCGTACTGGAGCTCGGACTCAGATTCGAGCGGATGGTCATCCAGTTCTGGCGCGAGATCGAGCAGTCTCCCGCAGACCTGCGACGCTCGGCGCAGGGCTGGGACCCGGAGCAGCGCGGCGATCATGGAGACGGGCGCGACCGGACCTGAAGCCGGCTCACCTGATCCCGAGTGAGCGGAAGAGGTTCGGGCAGGACGCGCCTGGCTGCGTATGACGCCCATAAAACCGGTGGGACCGGATCGGACGCCGACAGACGGCTCGATCCGGTCCAGGCGTTGTCACCTCCCTCACAGACGCACCCGCCTCCTACGGGCGCGCCGAGCTCTCATCGGCAGCGCACGTTCCTTCGCTGTTGTTCGATCAGTTCCCGCAGTGGGGCTCCCGGCTTGAGCCAGTCGTCCAGGAACGTGGGGGCCCATGGGTCCCCGACCCGCACCGTACGCGTGCCACTCGCCTTGGCCACGTATCCGTTGTCGGCGGTGACCACGAAGGTGTACGTGCCGGCCTTGGTCGGAATCCCCCGCAGGACTCCCGTCGCGGGGTCAAGGGTGAGGCCCGCGGGGAGACTGCCAGAGGTGACGGTGTACCGGGCGGGAGGCGTCCCGACCGCGGCGAAGGTGTGGCTGTACGACCTGCCGCGGGCCGCGGAGGGAGGCGGACTGTCCGCCGTCCAGCGGAGCGAGACGTCGGTGATCCGCCAGTTCTGCGCCAGCGTGCCGGAGGGCTGGGCCAGCGTCAGTCGAGGCGGTGTGGTGGCCGAGGCCGCGGTCGCGCCCAGCATGCTTCCCGTCGCGGTGTTCAGGATCTTGACCGTCTCCTTCGAGCTGTCCAGCAACTGCCAGAGCTGCGCCGGGTCGTCGGACTGGGGCCGCTGGCTCACTGATGTTCCGGGGCCTGCTGCGAGCACGAGGCCGGTGAGTCCGCTCTTGATCCGGACCGAGCCGCTCCCCGTCGGCACGAACGTCCATCCCTGGGCCGTCGTGGGGGCCGGAGGCGCCGGCTTCGCCGGAGCTTCCGTGGCCGAGCCCTGCATGGCGCTGAGTGCCTCGGAAGTGCCGCGGTTGGCGGCGGAGTAGACGCTGTCCGGGTTGACACTCAGATACGTGTTGCCGACCTTCACACCGTCAGGAAGACCGGTGATTCCCGTGGTCGTCTTGGTGTCGACCGTTGCTGTTCTCACCATGTAGGGCCCGATCCGGTCGATGGTGTTGCCTTCGAAGACCACCCGCTCGGACTCCCTCACATGAACGACGGACGTCCTCGGAATGGAGCACCGGTTGCTCGTGGCCGAGTAGGACAGCTGCTGGGAGCCTTCGAAGCGGTTGTTCCGGACCGTCGCGTCCGAGACCTGCGAAAGTTGCAGGTTGAGGCCGCGGATGTCCTTGAAGACGTTCCCCTCGATGGTGATCTTGGGGTAGAGCTTGCGGGGGGATCCGCCCTCGAAGGAGACGGCCCCCACCTGGCAGGAGTCCCAGGGTCCGCCGCCGGACCACGTGGCACTGACGAAAGTGTTTCCCTTGATGACCAGGTCGCCGCCCGCGTTCATGTGGGAGCCCGACCACGCCTCTGTGGAGACGGAGATCGAGTTGCTGCCCCGCATCCAGTTGTTCTCGATGACGCCGTCTCGCGCCTTGAGCAGGAGCCCACGGCCGGAGCTGTCGATCCGGTTGTTCCGGAACACGAACCCGTTGCCCATGCGGTCGATGTCGGTCACGGTCGAACTCGCCGACCAGGGCGAGGTCCGGTCGAGGTCGAGTCGGTAGACGTTCGCCGGGTTGGATCCCAGCGATCTGACGGCCGGGTCGGTCTCCTGTACGAGGGACTTCACGGTCGCCACCGGTCCGTCGGCCCATTGCTGAATGCGATCGCCCGTCCGCGCCATGTGGTACGTGTCGCTGAACTCGACCCAGATCGTGCTGTCCTGGGCCTTCACGATCTTGAGGCCGCCGATCCCCTGGATGCTCATGGAGTCGTCGCCGGCGTTGACGACGGTGGAGTTCTCGATCGTCGGCCCCTTCTTCACCGATTGGAACTGCATGGCGTCCCAGGTGGAGGTGAGGATGGGCTGCTCGGTGGCTCCGGGCGGAGGAGGGCCCGGCACGATGTGGAAGCCGTCGAGGTGGGTGTTGCCGTCGCCGCTGGCGTTGAAGAAGCCCATGCCGGGAGCCGCGTGAAGGCGGACGTCCCTGAAGGTCGTGTTGGCTCCGTCGACGGTGATGCCGAAGCTGGCGCCCGCGGTTGCCCCGCCGGCGAAGGTCACGATGTCTCCGATGTCGGCGCTCCAGGCGTTGCTCGAACGTGCGATGCCCGCCGCAGCGTCCTTCCAGGAGACCTTGGCCCCCAGCGTCTGGCTGGAGGGAAGACGGGTGCTCGGATCGAAGATGGTGACGCGGTCATTCAGCTTGCCGGGGCGGGGGTAGCCCTTGGAGATCTCGACGTCCATCCAGCTCGAACCGTCCGGGGCCACCTCGATGACCCGGCCCTGGGTGAAGGGCAGTGGGTCGTAGTTGATCGTGAGGCCCTCGATGGTCAGGTTGCTGGCCTTGCCGGTCGACAGGGCGGTCATCAGACGGGTCTGGATGATGGTGACACCGTGTGCTCGGACCGTGAAGCCACTCAGGGAGCCCAGGCTGAGCGTCGACGAACGGCGGTACACACCGGGCTGGATGGTCACCTGCTTGTCGCCCGCAGCCACCGCTCTCGCCACCTGGGTCTCGATGGTCTCCTGGCCGGGAGCGCCCAGCTTCACGGCGTCCGCGTTGACCGTGCCGCTCGCGCTGGCGGCGACTTCCACGTACGCGGTGCCGCCTTGGGCGAAGGTGTGGTTGCCCAGAAGGATCCACCGACCGCCCTGGGCGGATCTCTGGTCGACGCGGTACGCGGACGAGCCGTCCTCGTGGTGGACGGTGAACCGGGCGTCGGTGACCCGGGACGCGTTGCCGTCGGGCAGCCAGTAGTAGACGCCGAAGGTCCCGGACCGCGGCACCCTCGGTGTCCATCGGGCTGTAGCGGATCCGGCTCCGGCTTCCGCGTACACGTAGTCACGGCCGTGGAACCTGGGGAGCCCCGTCGACGTCGCCCAGGTGCCCGTCGTGGAGAACCCCGGGTCGGTGTTGTCGACGACGACTTCGGCTGGAATTTCCTGAGGTTCGGGTCCGGCCGTCGCGACCGGACTCAGGAGGCCCGCGGCGACCGCCAGCACGATGGCGGAGACGGTCGCGGGGCGAAACCTGCCGGCCGTTCTTCCGTGCCTGGATTTGGTGCGCAATCTTGGATTCACCTGTCTCTCTCGGGCGCGTGAAATACCCGCGGCACAGCGGCGGAAGTCGACCGGCCCGGTGCACGGAGGCATCACGCAACGCTTACGCGAAAGAGACAGCGGGTCCCAGAAATTCAGGTGGGCGAAGAATAGTCCCGTCCTGGGGGACATTCGGCGGGGCATCGCCACGCGCCATGAGGGAAAGCCAAAGGGCAGCGAGCCGTGCAGGCGGCATGCCCGAGGGGCCGCCTCGCGGCTGCCCTGACGGCTGGGACCACGGCACGAGGAGCGCCGGAATCCACACCATGGACGCCGGGTCGGAACGTCCGCAGGACCCGGCGCCCGTCTGAGCGAGGCTCAGTCCATCTTTTCGGCATCGGACATCAGCACGTCGGCCACTCGTGCGACGATCTCCATCACATCGGCCTTCGAGGCGAGCATGGTCTCGATCTCAGCGCGGCTGGACGGGGGACATTCCGCGAGCCGGGCCGCCGCCCAGGTGGTCTCCGGGTCGAGCGCGGATGCCGCGATCACCGAGAGCTCGGGGAAGGCTTCGCCTTCCTGGAGGCCGGCGCCGGCGAAGAGCCGGATGACAACCGAGCGGACGTAGTCGTAGCCGATGGGAACATGCAAGGCGAACTCCATTGCCGGTGGGCGTGTGTTCCTGTCCGTGTACTCGACCGTCAGGCGGCCCGCGGCTCGCTCTCCTGCTGCTCCTGCTCCAGTCGGAGTTGGCGCCGGTCGGCTCGCGTCATGCCGCCCCATATGCCGTGGAGCGGACCGGTCGACAGTGCCCAGGCGCGGCATGGCTCGATGACAGGGCACCTCCGGCAGAGGGCCTTCGCCGCCGCGGCTTGCCGGTTGGTCCGCGCACCGGTGCCGACGGGAAAGAAGAGGTCCGGGGCAGCACTGCACAACGAGTCCTGCATCCAGTCGGATCGCGGGTTCATCGCACTCCTCGAGTAGCCACTTTCGCTTTTCTCCCAGAAAAGTGGTGAAGGCACAGTCCTTGTCGTACCTGCCGCCGGGCCGGGCTGGCTTCCCTTTCGGGCATGTGATGCGGACTGCTCTTACATGGCGCGACGGCGAGGTGACGGGACCTCGCCGCGTTCTCCGTCCTCAGCGCTCCCGTACCGCGGGCCGGGGGATGAGACGGAAGGCCACGAGGGCGGCGTCGTCATTGAGGGCTTCGCGTTCGGTGTAGCGGAGAAGGTCGGTACGCAGGTACTCGAGGAGCGCCTGGGGCCCTCCGCCGGGCCATGCGCGGATGCGGTCGGCGAGGGGGTAGAAGCGTCCGGTGCGGTCACGCGCTTCGAGAAGGCCGTCCGTGCAGAGCAGCACGATGTCGCCGGGCTGCAAGGAGAACGTTCCAGACCGTACGTAAGGGGAGGCGATGCCCAGTCCGAGGGGCGGCGCCGCTTCGGGAAGCGAGACCTGGTGTGCGCGCCCGTCACGGATCAGGAAGGGCGCTGGGTGACCGCAGGAGGCCGATTCGATCCATCCCGCGCGGTGGGACACGTCCAGGAGCAGCGCGGTGGCGAAGTCCTCTCCGGCCTGGCCGGTGTCGGTGCCGGTGGACTGGTTGACGGAGGTGAGCGCGTCGTCCAGCCCTGACATCAGATCGTCCAGGGTGGGGGTGAGATGCGCGGTGGCGCGGAAGGCGCCCATCACGATGGCTGCCTCGCTGACGGCGCCCAGGCCCTTGCCTCGCACGTCTCCGATCAGCAGGCGCGTACCACTTCCGGTCTCGACGGCGGCGTAGAAGTCTCCTCCGATGACCGCGTCGGCCTCGGCGGCCATGTAGAGGGAGGCGATCTCGATCGGACCCGTGCGCTCGGGAAGTGGCCTGAGGACCGCGTTCTGTGCGACGAGCGCGAGATTCTGGGCGCGACGGCAACGGCGGCCGTACTGCACGCGCAGGTGAGCGAACGCGACCACGCACACGGACACGGCGATCAGCGCCCCGGTCGCCGTGACCTGGTTGAGCTGGGGCGGATGCTCCGCGAGATCCGTTGCCACTTCGGTCGCCACGGCCAGGAGGCTCATGCCGGCCGTGACCCGGGCTCCGGCGAACGAGGCGGTCACCGCGGGTGCCACCACGAGGAGCGGTGTCAGACGGAGGTCGGGCGGTGTGAGCACGTCCACCGCCGCGATCACCCCGATCAGGACCAGAGGCACGACGAGGAGCAGCGAACGCCACTCGGCACGAGGCCCGGGGAGCCGCCGGTCCCGAAGGGCGTAGGCGGCTCCCCGCGGCGCTTCACGGAGCGGAGTGGGGCGTGGCAGCAGGGAAGGGCTCGAAGTCATGGGGTGCCTTCGGTCGGGCCGTGTCTCGCCGGCACGCACGGTCGGCTCGCCCGTTCGGACGGCGCGCCGGAACCGGCATGCACGCAGCGGCGGGCACAGGGGTCATGGGCCGACCCTTGTACGGACTGCGTTCAGCCGCTGCTCTTCAGCATGCTCCGGCGGCACCACCGAGCACCCAGGGAATGTCCCTAGTATCCAGTTATGAGGCTTTACGCAGCTTTCCGTGCGAAGTGTTCTGCGCATGCTCGTGGAGCAGGCTGTCGGCCCAGGGACACACCACCAGGCGCGGCAGCATGGCCGGGGGGAAGAAGTGGAACATGATGCCCTCGGTAACGGGCAGGTTCTTGGCACTCCCTTCCCATCGTCCGGTGAAGGTCTGGATCAGCCCGGTGGAGACGCCCTCTGCGGATTGGTTGCGTATTCGCAGGTAGGCGTCCATTCTGCAGTCCTCGATCCCCGCCTCCTCGAGCAGCTCGCGCTCCATCGCCTGCTCGGGTTGTTCGCCTTCATCGATATGACCCCCGATGAGGCTCCAAGTACCAGGGTTCGCGATACCTGGGATGTTGTCGCGGAGGTGGAGAAGGTACTCGCCGGCGTCGTTGGTGATCACGGCGGCAACTCCGATCAAGGGCAACTGGCGAGGTTGGGGCGGAGTCATGTGCTGCGCTCCTTCAGGCGCTCGGGGTCAGGCGGGGATAGCGGCTGGCGATGACCTTCCTCGCGAGCGCGCGCGGGCTCGTCAGGAAGCCGTAGCCCCAGGACATGTGCATCGTCGCGAGGGCGACCGGGATCTGCAGGCGGGCCTTCAGCGGGAGGCCCTTGCCCGCCGGGACCGAGCCCGCGGTGATCGCGGCCAGGTAGCCGGCCGGGATCAGGAAGCCGAGCGGGGTGAGCACCGCGCCGACGACCACACCGGCGGCGATCGCGCAGACGGCGGTCGGCGGGGCGAGGTAGCGGAGGTTGATCGAGCCCTGGTGGTAGCGGGCCACGACGTGGCGCCAACGGCCGTAGTCCTTGTACTGCTTGGCGAGCGCGCGGACGCTCGGCCGCGGGCGGTACTGGACGCGCAGCTCGGGCGAGAACCAGATGAGGCCGCCCGCCTCGCGGATACGGAAGTTCAGCTCCCAGTCCTGGGCGCGGATGAACTCGATGTTGTAGCCGTCCTGCTGCTCGAGCGCCTCACGCCGGAACACACCCAGGTACACGGTCTCGGCCGGGCCCGCCTGGCCGCCGGTGTGGAAGGCCGCGTTGCCGACGCCGATCTTCGAGGTCATCGCGGCGGCGACCGCGTGCTCCCAGTCGTTCTCGCCCTCGGCGTGCATGATGCCGCCGACGTTCTGCGCGCCGGTCTCCTCCAGGAGCCGGACGGCGGTCGCGATGTAGTTGGGTGACAGCATGCCGTGGCCGTCGACCCGCACCACGATCGGGTGACGGGAGGCCTTGATCGCCGCGTTGAGGGCGGCGGGCGTGCGGCCGGTGGGGTTGGGCACGGTGTGGACGCGGGGGTCCTCACGTACGAGTTCGGCGGCGATCTCGTCGGTACGGTCCGTGGACGGGCCGAGCGCGATCACCACCTCCATCTCGCCGTCGTACTCCTGCTCGAGGATGTGACGGACCGAGTTGCGCAGGTGCCGCTCCTCGTTGAGGACCGGCATGATCACGGAGACGGGGGGCTGGGTGGGCATGCGATCCTTCGAAATGAGTTAATCGGCAACGGCGCTGACGGAATTTCAGTTCCGATTCTATCGATGCAGCGATCTCCCGACCGGCCGGAAGGGCAGCGATCGGTGTAAGAGAAGGAGGCCGATCGGGAACGCACTCTGTGAAGTCTCGTCCAGCACTGGTACGTCAATTAGGGCGCATGGGACGTGCCGACGGGTCCGGTGAAGACTCACTGACGACCGGCTGGTCCTGCCCGCTTCTCTGCCCCAGCGTCTCTTTCAGAACGAAGCCGGAACGGCTGCACTGGGCGCGGTCAATTCGCCAGCCCACCTGTGCGACTGAAACGAGTTCCGCGGGTCGTGCTACGCCGCCGAGAAGAGAAGTTGGGTGCCATGGTCCTGCCCTATGAAGTCACCGACAGTGAAGGGCACACCGTGTCGGCGGAAGCGTGCGCCCGCGCGGCCGGTGACGCGTTGCGCGCAATGGACACCAAGACCGCCTCCGCGCTGACAGGCCTCGCTCAGGTCCACGCCACCCTCGCGCTCGCCGAGACGCAGCAGCAACTCCTGTGGGTGGTCAGCGACATCCGGACGCATCTGGAGATGCTCCGCCTCGGCGGAGTCACGGACATCATCCGTGCCATGAGTGAGCGCCATGGATGAGTTGCCGTTTCCGGACGCGGAGCAGTTCGTCCCGAACGTCGGCGCCGTACTCGTTTCGACGTGCGGCAGATTCCGTCAAGGTGTCTGCAGGACGGGTCGATGAAGAGGCTCTCGATCATGATCCGTCACAGGTCGGCTCCCGGGCGGCAAATGAGGGGCCTTCCGACTGAAGCACTGACGACGTGCGCTTTGGGGCAGCCGACAGGCCTAGCATTCCGGGCACAGGTATTGCCCTCATGCATGCACTGCGCGATGCGGAGAATTCTGGCCTTTCAGTTCAGGATCGGTCCCCGATAGCGCGAGCGATGCGCAGGATTCCGGAACGGAGAAGACGGTGAACGGATCAGAACACCCCGCTCTCCCCCGATGACACCGCCACGCTCACGCCGCAACGCACCGGGAAGACGCTCGGCGCACCCAGGCGGAAGAGTCACCGGAGCCTACCGCAGGAGCGAGCGTGGGCCCGCACGAGCGCTGCGGCCCTGGGGCATCGGATGCGCTTTGAGAAGGTTGCAGCCGTCGCCGCCGATAGTTACCCCTGATACGGAGAAGGTCATGACGAACAATCAGAACTCTGAGATCACGCAATACTCCGAAGCCTGCCAGGCCGAGCTCGTGGCCATGGTCTCGGGATTCTCCGACCCGTCCCTCCCTCTTCTGGACAAGCCCCCGACAGTCGAAGAAGTGGCCTTGATGGTCTGGACCATGGCAGACCCATCGAGTGGAGTGCTCGGCTGGAACGAGGAGGAACGTAATCTACTCCATGATCTAATGGTGCGGAACAACCAGGGAATATCTCTGGTGGGCGACATCATACAGATGCTGTCAGACCGCACTAATGAGGATTTGGTTAACAATGCGATCCGGGCGGCGCGCGACTTCATTATCGATGTGTTCATTCCGGCGGCAGTCAACCCCTGTGGTGTTCACGGGGGATTCAATTGCCTCTGCGGCAAGGCGCCGAAGAACAAAAGGCTGCCTGAAGCAGCACCGGTCGGCGTCGGCGAGGAGCTGCGAGCCGAGCTCCAGGTGCTAAACACCAGGAAGCTGAAGAAAACCCCACGCAACACTCCCATCGAGTTCCACGTCTTCGACTACCACAATATTCTCGTGCTCGCGATCGGGAACACCGCGTTCCAGCGGGCGCGAGCCCAAGCCGCAGACTCCCGCGTCCCGCTGGTCCAGAAGTACCAAGGACAGGTCATGGTCGTCCAGCGCGGCGACGTCATGACGCGCGTCGTCAACGGCAATGTCACGAGCAGGGGCGCGATCGAGATCGTCATCAACGCACTGAACGAACGAGTACGAAACGAGTTGATCACCCTCTTCCGTGAAATCACGAAGAAGAAGATCTCCTTCCTGATGGAATTCCCCGCCTCCAGCTGACACGTAGTGGAGCGCCGCCGATGGGGAACAGTCGCAGCAAATCCTCCCGCGAATCGTCTAACGAGCTCGTGCACGGTGAGCGGTGAGGCGTCGAGCCCGGATGGTCGATCATGGTCGGGTGGTGGGGACCGTGACTCGTGCGGTGATCATCAGCAACCGCCGGATCACGGGCCTGTCGCCCGATGTGATCGCTGAACTCATCGCGGATCTCGGACCGTTATGGCATGAGCGCCACTAGGCCTCCCGGCCGCGGAAGCGGGCCGTCGGAGCCGGAGCGAAGCACCGGCTGGTGTTCATCGACCGGCTCCTGGCCACGCTCATCCGTCTCCGTCACGGAGTCACCCATGACGTGCTGGCCTGCTGGTTCGATGTGGACCGTTCCACCATCGCTCGGGCCATCGGCGAGGTGCGACCGTTGCTCGCCGAGCGGGGGTGCACGATCAGCCCCGGCGTCCGGCTGCGGACACTGGCCGAAGTCACATCGACCACCTCGGCGCCAGTGGGCAGACCGGCATCGTCGACGGCACCGAGATCCGGGTCCGCCGTCCGGCCGCCGGACGCAAGGACCGGGACACGTTCATCTCCGGGAAGAACAAGCAGAACGCCGTCAAGACCATGGTTCTCACCGACCGGAACGGTCGGGTGCTGTTCTGCAGCCCGGCCAGTCCCGGCAGCTGCGCGGACATCACCCATGCCCGCCAGTTGGGGCTGGTCAGGCTCCTGGCAGATGGCCCAGCGGTGGAGATCCTCGCCGACGCCGGCTACCAGGGTCTCGGCGCCCAGACCGGCGGACGCGTGGTGACGCCACCGCACCGCAAGTTCAAAAAGAACGCCCCGGACTGGTACGAGGAAATGCACGAGCGGCAGCGCAAGGCACATTCCTCCAGGCGGATCCGCGTTGGGCACGGCATCGCCCACCTCAAGAACTGGCGGGCCCTCGCCCGCCACCTCGGCCGCTGCGAGCACATGAGCGACATGGTCCAAGCCGTCGCCGGCCTGCTCTCCCACCAGCAGACCGCAGACCTGATGCCCACGGCAGATGTGAACACCAAGCCTCGCCGGGATCCCCGACACCTCACCGCTTACCGTGCACGAGCTCGTAAGGCCGCCCCCAGGAGGTTGGCCAAGAAGAGCCCGCCGGAGGAGCGACAAGGCGGCGGGCTTTCGGCCGGGGCGGTATGAAACCCGGTGTCCACTCCCGGGGATCAACCTCAAAGCGCCCGCTCGACAGCGACCAGGAAATGGGCGCCGCCCGGGGCGGTGATCCCGCTGGTCACGCCCCAGTAGCCGGACTCAGCGTTCTCCGTCATGACCGCCTTTCCGTCACAGCTGCGGGATGCACCGCTCGCCTAACGAGGTCTTACTGAACCTCTTTCACCCTCGGGTTCCGAGAGTGAAGATCAAGAGCATCGCCGCAGGTCAGAAGCGCTTGAGAGACCGCGCCGAATCCAGGATGAAAGAGGCTCAGTGAGCCTCTTCAGCGGCCACTCCAGAGGGTGAACGGCTCTGTGGAGTTGATCCGTCTCTGATCTGCGGTCGCGCTCGGCCTCCGTGGATCAGGCCGTCACCCGATCGGTGACCACTCTGAAGATCCCTAGTGAACCCTTTTCATCCTGAGTGTTCACACCCTCCTGACCTGCGAACACTCAGGATGAAAAGGGTTCAGTGAGCTCTTTCAGAGTGGCCACTGATCGAGTGACCCGGTCCGGGTCAGTATGAGGACCGCAACGCACAGGGCTCCCGTGCCGTTGGGGGAGGTGTTCGAAGTCTCAACCCACCGGCCCAGGAGCCCTGTTGGTTCCCCATCCTGCCGCACTCGACCTGCCTCATGCTCTGGTCGAGTGGGTATCCATGCTCATCGTCACCCGTGAGGGTGACCACCGCTGCAAGCTCCCGCCCCACCAGCGCGCCCTCGTCGGCCTGGTCTACCTGCGCCGGCACGACACGCTCACGCAGATCGCCGCCGGCTTCGGCATATCCGTCGGCACCGCCCACGCTTACGTCCAGGCCGTCGTCCAGCACCTGTCCGGCCGGGCGCCGGGCCTCCTGCGGGTCCTGCGCGAGGCCGATCCGGATTACGTCCTGCTCGACGGGACGCTCGCCGAGTGTGACCGTGTCGGCGACAGCCGGGCCGACTTTTCCCAGAAGCACCGCCGTCACGGCGTGAACATGCAGGTCGTGGCCGATCCCGCGGGCAAGCTGCTGTGGATCTCACCCGCGCTGCCCGGCCGCACCCACGACCTGACCGCTGCCCGCACCCACCACATCATCCAAATCTGCGAACGCCAAGGCGTCCCCGTCCTCGCCGACCGCGCCTACATCGGCGCCGGCTCCTGGGTGACCACACCGATCAGACGGCTCCCCGGCCGGGACCTCACCACGACCCAGCGAACCATCAACCGGGCCCTGTCGGCGGCACGAGCACCGGTCGAACGAAGCATCGCAAGGCTGAAAACCTGGCGAATCCTCCGCAAAACCCGCTGCAGCCCCAACCGCATGACCACCATCGCCGCACCCATCCTCACCCTGGAGCGTCAACGCTGAAAATGCTCAGTGAGTGAGCTCTTTCAGAGTGGCCACTGATCGAGTGACCCGGTCCGGGTCAGTATGAGGACCGCAACGCACAGGGCTCCCGCGCCGTTGAGGGAGGTGTTCGAAGTCTCAACCCATCGGCACAGGAGCCCTGTTGGTTCCCTATCCTGCCGCACTCGACCTGCCGCACGCCCTGGTCGAGTGGGTATCCATGCTCATCGTCACCCGTGAGGGTGACCGCCGCTGCAAGCTCCCGCCCCACCAGCGCGCCCTCGTCGGCCTGGTCTACCTGCGCCGGCACGACACGCTCACGCAGATCGCCGCCGGCTTCGGCATATCCGTCGGCACCGCCCACGCTTACGTCCAGGCCGTCGTCCAGCACCTGTCCGGCCGGGCGCCGGGCCTCCTGCGGGTCCTGCGCGAGGCCGATCCGGATTACGTCCTGCTCGACGGGACGCTCGCCGAGTGTGACCGTGTCGGCGACAGCCGGGCCGACTTTTCCCAGAAGCACCGCCGTCACGGTGTGAACGTGCAGGTCGTGGCCGATCCCGCGGGCAACCTGCTGTGGATTTCGCCTGCGCTGCCTGGCCGCACCCACGACCTGACCGCGGCCC
>NZ_JBEZNQ010000105.1:0-21662 GCF_040653315.1 Streptomyces sp. NPDC047981
GAACGAGCGCTACGGCTCCCCCAACGCCGCCTGGGCCTTCTGGCAGGCCAACGGCTGGTACTAAGAGTCACCCACCGACTCCCAGCCGCGGCACCGGCACCACCCGCAGCACCCGTAGCACCCGCAAGGCCCCGCCCTCCCCACGGAGGGGCGGGGCCTGCCGCGTTTCCGCGCGGGACGTCAGCGCACGACACGGACCTCGGCGAGGCTGAGCGGACCGCTCCCGGTGCCCGCGAGCTGGACCCGGACGTACCGTCCGCCCTTGCCCACGGCGACGGTGGTCGGGCGCCCGGCGGTGCCCGGCTGCCGGTAGCCGCTCACCCCGGGCTGGGCGAGCACGTCGCTCAGGGATCCGGAGGCGAAGGGCTGGTCGGAGACCAGGACGTAGAAGTCGGTGAGCCGTGCGGCGCAGCAGTCGGTACGGTTCCAGATCTCGATCCTGCCGATCGCCGCGGACTCCCCGAGGTCGGTCTGCCACCACGGCTGGACCTGCTCCGCGGTGTGCGTGACGGATCCGTTGGCGTACGCGCCGTCGGTGTTGCCGTCCACGGCCCGGCCGGCCGAGCCGCCGTAGAGCGTCGTGGACTGCGTGGCGGGCTGGCCTTGGGCGAGATGGCCGCTGCCCGACTGTTCCGGCAGGACCTGGATCTCGGCCAGCTGGAGATAGCTGGGCGTGGCGTCGTCGATCTGGATCCTGACGTACCGGGCGGTCGTGACCAGCGGAAGGGTGAGGAGCCGCTGGGCCGAGACGCCGGTGGTCCTGTGCCGGTGGACGTCGGGGCGGGCGAGCAACTCGCTCAGGGTGTCGTCCCCGAAGGGCTGCTGGGAGGCGAGGACGTAGAAGTCGTGGAGGCGGTCCGCGCAGCAGTCCACACGGTTCCACAGGACCAGGCTGCCGAGCCGGTGCGCGGCGCCGAGGTCGACCTGCCACCACGGGTAGGGCTGCTGCAGGGTGTGGGCGACGGATCCCCGGCCGAAGTAGCCGTCGATGTCGCCGTCCACGGCCTTCTCGGCACCCGCCTGGGTGGAGGACTGTTCGGCGGGGCGCGCGAGCGCCAGATTGGCGCGGATCAGCGGGGCGGGCGCCTGGTCCTCGATCGCGGCCGATCCCGCGGCGGAGCCGCTCGCGGTGAGGGCGTACGCGCCGAACACGCCACTCGACGGCGGGGTCACGTCCCAGGTCGCGGTCGCCACGTCGCCGGCCCGCAGGGTCGTGGGGATCGCCTGTGACGACCGCTGGGCGGACCAGCCCGTCGGCACGGCGAGCCCGAGCTGCACACCGGTGGCGGGCTGGTCGTGCCACCACGTGTACGTGGCCGTCACCTGCTGGGTGGCGCCGGGCTGGAAGGGCGTCCGCGCGGGGGCGAGGTGGACGGTGGGGCGCTGGAGATTCCCGGCCGGTGCGGGCCCCGGCGGGGTGAAGGCGTCCAGGTCGGCGAGGTCGTAGGTCGTCTGGCCCAACGTGAGCGCGCTGCCCGTGGCGGTGCCGGTCGGGACGGGGCCGCGGCCGACCGCCAGCACGACCTTGAAGTCCGTACTCGTGCCGGTGCGGGTGATGCGGAACGCGCCGTTGCTCGTGGACATCGTGGCGCCCGTGGGGTCGAGCAGCCAGCCCTTGAGCCAGGCGTCGCCCCGGGTGAAGAGGAAGGTCTGCGTACCGGACTCGGGGGTCCCGTAGGAGATGTGCACGCCGGGTTCGGGGGCGAGCTGCCAGTCGATCCGGTGCGCGGTGTCGTCGGCGAACCGGTCGTGCACGGCCGTCACCGCGTCCGCGACGGAGGTCGACCGCAGATCGACGGCCTGTTCGCGCCGCGCGGTGTCGACGGCGTAGTCGTTGCGCGCGTCGAGGGAGACGTAGCCGCCGCCCTGCCCGGAATAGGCCCGCCCGCCGCTCACATTGCCGTTCTTGCCCGGGGTGGTGCCCGGGGGGACGGCGGCACCGTCGATCAGCGGCTTGGAGAACAGGCTGAGGTTGGTGTTCTCCTTCGCGGGCTGTCTCGCCCAGGTGGTTCCCTGCCCGATGATCGAGGTGGCGAAGGACTCGGGCTGTGCCCAACCCATGTGGTTCTCGTTGCGGTTGGTCACCGCGATCAGGGTGTCGTCGTCGCCCTGGAAGCGGTCACGGAAGAAATAGGCGCCGACCTCGTCGTCGAGCAGCGCACCGCGCAGGGCGGCGGAGGAGTCCGGATCGGCCGCGGCGACCCCTTCGGGCCAGTTCACCAGGGCCGCCTGGCCGCCGGTCGCGCCGTTGAGGCGTTCGTACAACCAGCGGTACGCCGCCTGGACGGTCGGGGTTCCGGTCCCCAGCAGCGCGGCGCTCGGCCCCCCGGTCCGCTCACCGACACCGAACTGGAGCCGGTCCTTCGTGGGACGCAGGGAGTGGGTGTGCAGCGCGAGTTCGGCCATGCGCGGGCGCTGCCAGGAGGCGTCGAGATCACCGAGACCGGCGTTGCGGGTCGCACGGACCACCGGAGCGAGGGTGCTCGCGCCGTAGTTCAGGTAGTCCCAGCCCTCCTGGTTCCAGCCGGCGTCGCCGAACGCCTGGTCCAGGTGGAGGCGGATCTCCCCGAGCAGGAAGGTGATCCGGTCGTCGCGCAGGCCGTAGTCGCCGTCGCCCCGCGCCGCGAGATGCGTGAGCAGCTCCGCACCGCGCAGGATCGCGACCCAGTTGCTCGCCTTGTCGGTGGGGTGGTCGATGTTGCCGTGCCGCACGGTGGCGAAGTACGAGGCGGCGTACTCCATCGTCTCCAGAGCCTCCGCACGCTGCGCGGGGGACCAGCCGTCGTGGGCCAGGTCGTACGCGGGAGCCAGCTGCGCCATCGTGTTGCCGACCTCCAGCGTCTGCTGGGTGCGCAGGACGACGCCGGCCTCCTGGAACCGGCCGAACGCCAGCTCCGCGTAGGACTGTTCACCGGTCACCGCGTAGGCGAACGCGGCGTCCTGCGCGGTTCCCTTGTCCGCGGCGAGGTCGTTCAGCAGGCGGTTCCAGATCTATCCGGGGGTGCCGGGCGCGTCGATGAGCCGCCGCACCTTGGCGAGATCGGTGGGGGCGATCGTCCGGGGGTGGGCGGCCGGCGCGGGTACGGCGACGGGGGCGGCGGCCGCGGCCGCCGCCGAGGCGAGCCCGGTGAGCATCAGCGTGAGCGCGAGGAGGTGCGCGACGAGCGGGCCGAGTCGTGTTCGCGTCAAGGTCTTCCTCCGGCTTCGTCGTGGGAGAGGCCGGGGGAACCTACCGCGCCGGCGAGCGATCGTCCATACATTCTGATCGATCGTTCGATCGCGCTGCGCGTTCGATAGGGGCAGGGCGGGCTCAGGGCCCGGAGTCGGAACGCTCCCCGCGTGCGCGGACCTTTACGGGCGAGGGTTGAGGAGGGTGCGCAGCACCGGGCGGGCGGCTTCGACGGCGTCGGCGCCGGGGGTCGACGGCAGCGCCCCGCTGATCCACAGGTTCGCGAAGCCGTGCGCGATCGACCAGGCGGCGAGTGTCGTGTGCTCGGGGGTGCCCTTCGACGCGGCGGCCGCCGCGCCCGCCCCCTTGCGAAGGACGTCCCCCGCGCGGGTCTCCGCCCGGCGGAGGGCCTCGTCGTCCGCGCGATAGAGGCCGGGCTGGAACATCACCGCGAAGTGGACCGGATGGTGGACGGCGAAGTCCACGTAGGACAGGCCCACGGTGAGGAAGTCCGGTTCGGCGGCTTCGAGCGCGTCGGCGAGCAGGGTGAACCCGTCAGTGGCGATGGCGGTCAGGACGCCGGTCTTGTCCCCGAAGTGGTGGGCGGGTGCCGCATGCGAGACGCCTGCGCGCCGGGCCAGCTCGCGCAGGCTCCACCCGTCGAGGCCGGACTCGTCGATCGCCGCGACGGCGGCGGCGACGATCGTCCGGCGCAGGTCTCCATGGTGGTATCCGCTCTTGGGCACAGGCGCGATCCTCTCAACTTGTCATTGACAAGATACCGCACCGGGGCTACGTTCACCCCAGAACTTGACAGTGACTAGATGTGGAGCGCGGACATGACACTCATCGTTCTCCTGGCCTCGTTCGCCCTGCTGCGCGGTCTCGGCGCGCTCGGTGTGCGGCGCTTCGCCACCTGGCCCGCCGCGGCGGCGCACGCGGTGGCGGTCATGCTGTTCATGACCGCCAGTGCGCACTTCGTCCCGGCGGGCGCCACCGTCCCCATGCCGAACCATGCCGACCTCGTCGCCATGGTCCCGTCGGCGGTCCCGTTCCCCTCGGCGGCCGTCCACCTCACGGGTGTGCTCGAACTCCTCGGCGCCGTCGGGCTGATCACCGCCCGGTTCCGCCGCGCCGCCGGCTACGGACTGGCGCTGCTGTTCGTCCTCATGCTGCCGGCGAACATCAACGCCGCCGTCGCCGAGATCCCGTTCGCGGGGGAGCCCGCCTCGCCGTTGTGGCAGCGCGTCCCCGAGCAGATCCTCTACATCGCCATGGCTCTGTGGGCCACGCGCGGCGCCCGGCCGCTGCCCCGCCTGCGGCGGCGAAGCGCTGCGGCGAAGGCGACGGCGCCGGCGCCGGCGCGGGCGCGCGGCTGAGGCGCCTTCCCGGTCCGCTGGTTCAGGCGGCCTCGGCCCCGGCGTCGGCGGCTCCGTGGGCGTCGCAGGCGCCCTCGATGCCGTACGTCTCCCAGGCCGGGAAGTCGTCCTCGGTCGGGACCGGCTCGTCCGGGCGGAGGAGGCAGGCGTCCAGGGCGGCGCGCAGGGAGCCCGTGCGCAGACCGATCCCGATGAACACGAGCTCCTGCCCCTGTGCGGCGCCGGGGTCGAGGGCCCCGGAGGGCTCGAAGCGGGCGACGGCGCCGGCCTGGGACCACAACCCGGTCACGCGCGGGCGGGTCGCGAGCCGGAAGAAGCCCTTGGAGCGCAGGATCCGGCCGTGGGCCCCGCTGTCGAGGCCCTCGGTGACCAGAGTCCAGAGGCGGCCGGGGTGGAAGAGGGCGTCCGAGCGGTACACGAGGGAGGAGATGCCGTACTCCTCGGTCTCCGGCACGTGGTCCCCGTTGAGCTCCTTGACCCAGCCGGGGGCCTGTTGGGCCCGCTCGACGTCGAACAGGCGGGTTCCCAGGACCTGTTCGAGGGCGACCGCGCCCCGGACGGCGTCCACGACCCGTGCCTCGGGGTTCAGGCGGGTGAGGGTGGCCCGCAGTCGGGCGGCCTGGTCCGGCCCGACCAGGTCGAGCTTGTTGAGCACGATGACGTCGGCGAACTCGACCTGGTCCACGAGGAGATCGCTGACGGTCCGCTCGTCGTCCTCGTACGGGGCGAGGCCGCGAGCGGCGAGTTCGTCGCCACCGTCGAGTTCGGGCAGGAAGTTCGCGGCGTCCACGACGGTGACCATGGTGTCGAGCCGCGCGAGGTCCCCGAGGGCGGCGCCGTCGTCCCGGGGGAACGAGAAGGTGGCGGCCACGGGCATCGGTTCCGAGATGCCGCTCGACTCGATGAGGAGATGGTCGAAACGGCCCTCCCGTGCGAGGCGGTCCACCTCCTCCAGCAGGTCGTCGCGCAGGGTGCAGCAGATGCACCCGTTGGTCATCTCGACCAGCCGCTCCTCGGTGCGCGAGAGCGCGGCCTCGCCGCCGCGGACGAGCGCGGCGTCGATGTTGACCTCGCTCATGTCGTTGACGATGACGGCGACACGCAGCCCCTCACGGTTGCCGAGGACGTGGTTGAGCAGCGTGGTCTTGCCCGCGCCGAGGAACCCCGACAGGACGGTGACGGGCAGCCGCCCGTCGTGCGTACCGGTCATGGGATCAGCCCTCGGGGCGCAGCAGCCCGCGCTCGTAGGCCTTCACCAGCCGCTGCGGCACCTGGTACACCGAGCCGTCGACGGTGATCGGCACCAGCTGCGGGGTGGTGGCCTTCCACTGGGCGCGGCGGTGACGGGTGTTGCTGCGGGACATCTTCCGCTTGGGGACGGCCATGGGATCTCCTGGGTGTGCCGGGTGGAGCTGTCCCCGAGACCGTATATGAAAATGGATTCCATGTGCAAAATGATGTCGGGGCCTCAGTCGTCGAAGGAGCCGTGCCGTCCCCGGCCCCCGGCGAAGGCGGCCGCTCCCGTGGCGGTCTCGCCGGCCGACAGCGGCACCATGCCGTGCCGCAGCTCCGCCGCCAGGGCCTCGGACTCGGGCAGGCCGTGCTGTTCCCGCACGGAGAGCCGGTCGTGGCGCAGGCACAGTTGGGGGAAGGCCGCGATCTCCCGGGCGAGCTCCTCGGCCGCGGCCCGGGCGCCGCCCGGCGGGACGAGGCGGTTGGCGAGGCCCATCGCGTACGCCTCGGCCGCCGGAACGGCGCGGCCGGTGAGAATGAGGTCCATCGCCCGGCTCTCACCGATCAGCCGGGGGAGCCGGACCGTGCCGCCGTCGATCAGCGGCACGCCCCATCGGCGGCAGAACACCCCGAAGACCGCGTCCTCCTCGGCCACCCGCAGGTCGCACCAGAGGGCCAGTTCGAGCCCGCCCGCCACGGCGTGGCCGGCGACGGCCGCGACGACCGGCTTCGACAGGCGCAAGCGGGTCGGGCCCATCGGGCCGTCGCCTTCCGGCGCCACCCGGTTGCCGCGCTCGGTGCCGATCGCCTTGAGATCGGCACCCGCGCAGAAGGTCCCGCCCTCGCCCCAGAGCACGGCGACGGAGGCATCGGGATCCGCGTCGAACGCGCGGAAGGCGTCCGCCAGTTGCCGGGCCGTCGGTCCGTCCACGGCGTTGCGGGCGGCGGGCCGCGACAGGACCACGGTCGTCACGGGCCCGTCCCGCTCGACGCGGACGGCGGGGCGTGCTGAGTCATCGGTCATGGCCGCATTCTCGCGGGGCCCCGCGGCCGGGGCCAGGACACCGCCGACGATCGCGCCTCAGTCGACGTCGGCGCGCGTCGTGCCCATCTTCAGGCCGTCGACCCAGTGGACCGACTCGACGTCGAAGATGGTCGAGCCGTACGAGCCCCAGCGCGGGACGTTGCCCTTGAGGTCCCAGGTCACCGCGTTCTGACGGTCCGCGACCAGTTGCCCGTTGACGTACAGGGCGAAGGAGCCGCTCGTGGACGACTGGGCGTCGATACCCAGCTCGATCTTGTTCCAGGTACCCGGCGTCCAGGCGACGCTGCCGACCGAGATCCACTGCTCGCCGGGGGCGACGTACCAGATCTTCAGCCGGCTGTCCTCGACCTTCATGAGCACCGGATAGTTCTGGTCGTGCTCCTCGCCGGTGCCCCAGGACTTCCACTGGAACACCGTCTGCGCGTTGCCCGTCTTGGTCATGGACTCCCAGCCGAACCAGTACGTCCTGCCGGACGTGAGGGTGCGGCCGGCGATGCCGTGCCCCTCGCACCGTTCGGAGCCCGCCGCCTTGGTGAAGCCGAAGATCTTGCCGCGACCGTCGTTCCAGTCCGGCTGATAGACGTACGAGGGGGAGTCGCAGAGGATCGAGGCGAAGACGGCCGTTCCTCCGTTGTCGGCGTCTCCGTCCCACTCGACCGCGGCGTGCGCGGGCGTCGTGAGGACGAAGGTGAGCGCGGTGGCGAGCGCCGTGGGGAGCGCTGCCGTGAAGAGCTTCTGGACGATGCTGCGTTGCATGGATTCCTCCGGTGGGGGGAGTGCGATTCCGTGCGGGGCGCCCGCCCCGCGGAGGACGGGCGCCCGGGTCCGGTCGGCGTCAGCCGAGGCGGACGGTGATCCTCTGGGGCGCGCCGAACTGGCCCGTGAGGTCGCCGAAGGTGAGCCGCAGCGACGAGCCGGTGAGGGCGGCCGTGACCGTGGCGGGCTTCGAGAGCACCTTGCTGACCCTGCGGTTCCAGACCACGTTCAGGGACGTGGCCGCTCGCGCCGGGTCGGAGACGACGACGGTCGCCGTGCCGCTCCCGTGCTCCCGTACGAGGACGGAGGCGGGGGCGTCGGCCTGGAGCCCGCCGACCGTGCCCGCGGCCCAGAAGTTCACGGCGGTGAGCCCCAGCCTCGGGACGCGTACGCCCTGCTGGTCCGCGGAGTTGGTGAGGATCCGCAGCCGGTCACGGTCGCAGGCGCGCTGGGCCGTGGTCCTGGCGCTCGCCCCCGGCAGCAGGACGTAGGCGTAGTCGCCGTCCTCCGGGTCGACACCGTGGTCGGTGAAGAGCGTGAGGTAGCGGCGGGTGATCGGGTCGGCGGGGCCGCCGGTGTTGATGTCCCGCCAGGAGCCGGTGCGCTCCTCGCGTACGGCGCTGAGCCGTGTGCCGCCCGGGAAGACGTAGCCGGCGTGCCCGGCGATGTGGGCCCACTCGGCGTCCTCGAAGGTGGCCGTCCACCCCTGCGTGACCGGCTGGGCCTTGCCGTCGACGGTGAGGAGGGGCGCGCCGGTCGCGCCGAGCGCGCGGTTGTCGACGGTCGTCTCGACGGCGTGGCCGTCCGCCGCGGTGACGCCGGCGCCGAGGCAGACGACGGAGTCGTCTAGGAAGAACCAGGACTTGCGGGCCTCCATGGTGCTGGAGATGCCCTTCAGGTGCTGCCCGACGGCGGCGAACTCGCCGTCCGTGGTGCCGCCGACCCAGGCGGCGTCCGGCATGGGCTGTCCCCAGTTGCCGCCCTCGCCGTCGGCCAGTGGCTTGCGGGACGCGGTGATGCCGGGCAGGCGGTACGGGTCGACGGTGGGCCAGTAGGCGTCCGAGTACTGCTCCAGGCCGAAGTCGGCGCCCCACCAGGAGAGCCACCCGGCGCCGGTGTGGTAGCCGCGGGCGTGCTCGCCGTTGCCGAACTCGTAATGGGCGATGCGGTTCGAGGCCATGGAGACGGAGGCCGCCCAGTCGCGACGGCGGTGGGTGGCCCGCGCCATGTTGGGGAACAGCCGGTGTCCGACCGGCTCGGGGGCGGCCTTGACGGAGGTGTCGTCCTGCAGGGACTGCAGGAGCGACGCCCTGATGAGGGAGAGGCCGGGGTTCTTGAGCGCGGGGTAGTGGTAGTCGCGCTGCAGCCAGCCCTTGACCATCGCGCGCCAGCGGGCGTTCTCCTCGGGGCTCGCTCCCTGGCCGAGCAGCAGGATGGTCGCCATCAGGCCGTGTGCGCGCTGGTGCTCGTTGGTGCCGACGCGGCTGATGCCCCGGCTGCTGACGTTGTCCATCATCAGGCCGTTGTAGATGAAGGGGGCGACGGCCTTCTCCACCGTGTCGAGGAAGAGCTGGGTGCCCGCTCCGGTCACTTCCCAGCTGGTGCCGCGCAGCAGCGCGAGCAGCCGGCCCACGCCGTCGTGGAGCACCGAACCGTAGCCGCCGATGTAGGGGACGTTGCGGTGCTGGACGAACGACCCGTCGTCGTAGAAACCGTCGCCCGAGGTGACGTACGGGAACACCGGGGCCAGCGCCTGGGCGGCCAGCGTGATCTTGCCCGCGTCCTTGCCGACGATGCCGCGCAGGATCACCCCGCGACAGAGGTCGACCCGGTTGGCCCCCGTGCTGGTTCCCGTGTACGAGTCGAACACCGAGTCCGGTACGAACGCGTCCACGGCCCGGCAGAAGCCGGCGATCTGCTCCGCCGACAGGTGGTCGTACATCAGCACACAGGTGTCCATCAGCGCCTGTGGGGCGCCGATCTGCCAGTTGTACCAGTTGCCGTAGCGCGTGGTGTTCTCGTTGTAGACCTCCGCGCGGAGGTGGTCGAGGCCGGTGAGGATCGCGTCGCGGAGCCCGGTGTCCCCGGTCAGTCCTGTGCCCGGCTGCGAGTACGCCTCGGCCATGGTGCGCAGCCGGTTGAAGCCCTCGTTCATCGTCACCGAGAAGGCGTAGGACTCGGCGTCGAGATCCGGCTCCGGGTCGGTCCAGGAACGGCCGGGCCAGAGCGAACCGCTCGCCGGGACCATGGTCGAGGCGAGGTCGGCGGCGGTCGTGCCGAGGCTCGCGAGGATGGTTCGGTACGGCTCGGCGGTGGGGCTGAAGCCCGTGCCCAGGATGAGGCCGCGCCACCTGGCGCGCAGCGCGTCGAACTCCGCGTCGGACTCCGCCGCGGACGCCGGGAGTGGGGAGGCGGAGGACGGGTGCGCGAGTGCTCCCGTGAGCCCGAGGGCGAGCGCGCCCCCACCTGCGGCGTGGAGGAAGGTGCGGCGACGCCAGGGAGATGACATGGGAGACGACCTTTACGGGAGGAGCGCGTCGTTGCCTCGGCGCTGTCGCTGGCTCGGGAGCGTGGGGTTTCTAGCACGCAGAAAACCAACACAGCAACGGTTTGGACAGGAACAGCCGTCAGTTGTCCGTACGGACGTAAACGTTCAGAATCGATCGAAGGCTCGCTACACTGCGCCGGAAGCGGGGTGTCGGAGGAGGGGAGCGGGGAGTGCACGCGGAACACAGGCACCAGGCGATCCTGCGCAGGCTGCGCGAAGAGGGCTCGCTGCGCGTCAGCGACTTCGCCGCCGAACTGGGCGTCTCCCCGGTCACGGTCCGGCGGGACGTCGAGGTCCTCGCCGACCGCGGCCTGGTCGCCCGGGTGCACGGCGGAGCCATGCTCCCCGAGACATGGGCGGAGACGGCTCCCGTCGAGGCCGCCGCCCCCGCCCGGGCGCGCGGCCGGGAGCGGGTCGTCGGCCTTGTCGTACCGGCCGCCGACTACTACTACCCCGAGGTCATCAAGGGCGCGCGTGAGGCAGCCGCCGCCCGGAACGTCCGCCTGGTCCTCGACATCTCGGGGTACGACGCCGACGAGGAGCGCGCCCAGGTCGAGCGGATGATCGGCGACGGGGTCGACGGGCTGCTCGTCGTCCCCTCGGGGCCGCGCCGCTGGTACGAGGAACTGCCCGTCCCCGTCGTCATCGTGGAGCGCCGCCCCGAGGCGGACGAGGCGGCCGGGATCGACCACGTCGTCTCCGACCACGTCCACGGGGCACGCCTCGCCGTACGGCACCTCGTGGACGCGGGCCGCCGTCGCCTCGCGCTGCTCGTCCGCGGGGCGAGCCCGACCGCGCCCGGGATCGTCGAGGGCTTCGAAGCCGGCGTGCGGGCGGCCGGCCTCACCGACCCCGGTGCGGTGACCGTCCTGGACATCCCCGACGCGGCCGTCGGGAGCCGGGAGCACGACGGCCCGGTCGAGGAGCTGCTCGACGCCGTGGCGGAGGGCCGCGTCGACGCCGTCATCGCCCACCCCGACAACGAAGCCCTCGCGCTGCTGCGCCGGCTGCGCGCACGGGGGCTCCAGGTCCCCGGCGACGTCGCCGTCGTGGCGTACGACGACGAGGTCGCCGGACTCGCCGACATCCCGCTGAGCGCGGTCGCCCCCGCCAAGTACGAAGTCGGCTCCTCCGCGGTGGAGTTGCTGGTGCGCCGACTCGACCAACCGGACGCCCCCCGGCACCGGCTCTTCGTCTTGCCCCAGCTGCGAGCACGCTCGTCTAGCGGGGGCTAGGGTCTTTCGTTTGGATCAGGCTGGATCAGGGAGCGGGGTCTGGTGCCGTGGATCGCAAGGCGGAGGAGGGAGTCAACGCGGAGCGTTGGGGACTGACGACAACGCGGCGAGGCGCGGTGCCAGGGCCCGCGAGCCCGGCATGATCCAAACGAAAGGCCCTAGGCCACCGGGGCTGGGAGGTTCATCAGCGCGAGCTTGGCCGGGTCGACCACGACCGTGAGGGCGGTGATCCGGCCGTCGGCGACGGTGAACGCGAGGACCGAGAGCGGCGTGCCGTCCTCGCGCCACGACACGAAGCCCGGGAGACCGTCGACGAGCACCGGCCGACCCCGCGTGGCCGCGTCGGCCGACAGTCGCGCGCCGGCCGCGACCTTGGTGGCGCCCAAGGTGACCATCACACCGGACGGGGTGTCGACGGTCAGCCGCACCTCGGGGTCGAGCACCCGCAGCAGCTCCTCGAACTCGCCGTGGCGCGCCGCCGCGAGGAAGGCCCGGACCACCGCACGCTGCTCCGGCCCCGCGCCGCTCGGCCGCTCACCCGCCCGCACCTTCCTGCGGGCCCGGCTGGCGAGCATCTTCGTGGCCGCGGTGGACCTGCCGAGGATGCGGCCGATCTCCTCGAACGGCACCGCGAACAGGTCGTGCAGGACGAACGCGAGCCGCTCGCTCGGCCCGAGCGTCTCCAGAACGACGAGGAGCGCGAGCCCGACCGAGTCGGCGAGCACGGCGTCGTCCTCGGGTGCGGGGCTGTCGTCGACCGTCACCACGTACTCGGGCAGGCCGTCGTCGTAGGGCCTCTCCGGGCGGGCCCGACGCGCCCGCAGCACGTCGAGGCTGATCCGGCCGACCACCGTGGTCAGCCAGCCGGCGAGGTTGTCGATGGACGTCGTGTCCTGGCGGGAGAGCCGCAGCCAGGCCTCCTGGACCACGTCCTCGGCGTCGGCGTACGACCCGAGCATGCGGTGGGCGACCGCGCGCAGCCGGTCGCGCTGCGCCTCGAACGTGTCGGCCGGCGGGACCGGCTGCGTCGGCCTCGGGCCCGTCGGGCTGGTGTCGGTCATGGTGTTACCTTCCTCGGCTCGGCTCCGTCACGGGTGATGACGGGCCCCGAGGGGCACAGGTAACCGATGAAGGAGCAGGACCGATGGAAGCACGTGTGAAGAGCCCGGCCCATCCTGATGTGATCACCGCGATCCAGCATCTCTACAAGGCGATTCACGCCGGTGGCGTGGACCGGAACCTGCTGTCCCTGGTCCATCTGCGCACCAGTCAGATCAACGGTTGCAGCCCCTGTGTCTTCGCCTCGGTCGAGGCCGCGCGGAAGGCAGGGGAGAGCGAGGAGCGGCTGCACCACGTGGTCGCCTGGCGCGACACGCCCTTCTACACGGACGAGGAGCGGGCGGCCCTCGCCCTCGCCGAGGCGGCGACCCGTCTGCAGGACGGCGCGCCGGGGGTGACCGACGAGATCTGGGACGCCGCCGCCGCGCACTTCAGCGAGGAGCAACTGGGCGCGATCACCCTGGAGATCGCGATGACCAACCTCTTCAACCGGATCAACCGCACGGTCCGGGAACAGGCGGGCAGGACCTGGTGAGCCGTACGAGGTGAGGAGAGGGACCGGCGTCCCGGGCTCGGCCGTCGGGGCCCGGCCCGGGACGGGGTCCCGTGGTCAGTGCCTCTCCTTCTCGAACGTGTGGAGCAGGTCGGCGGCGACGCTCACCGCGATCGTCGCGGGTTCCTTGCCGGTGATGTCCGGCAGTCCGATCGGGGTCTTGATCCGGTCGATCGTGGCGTCGTCGTGACCGCCCTCGGTGGAGAGCCGCTTGCGGAACCGGGTCCACTTGGCCGCCGAGCCGATCAGGCCGATGGACCCGAGGTGAGGCGTCCGCAGCGCCGCGTCGCACAGGGCGGCGTCCTCGGCGTGGTCGTGGGTCATGATCAGGACGTGGGTGCCGGCCGGCAGGTCCTCGAGGACCTCCTCGGGCAGCAGGGGCGTGTGATGCACATGCACCTGCGCCACCGCGTCCGACAGGACGTCCAGGCGCTCCTCGGCCAGGATGTCGGAGCGGCTGTCGATCAGATGGAGGTCGAGGTCCATCCGCGCCAGGATGCGCGCCAGTTCGAGACCGACATGGCCCACACCGAAGATCGCCACCGCCCGTACCACCGGGAGCGGTTCGAGCAGCACCGAGACCGTACCGCCGCAGCACTGCACTCCGTGCCGGTTGGTCACCTTGTCGTTCAGCGCGAAGTCGATCAGCTCCGGCTCCGGTTCGGGCGCGGGGACGGAGATCATCTGCCGGGCCCGGTCGATCGCGACGGCCTCGACATTGCCACCACCGATCGAACCCCACGTCTCGTTCCGCCCCACGACGAGCTTCGCCCCGGCGTCCCGCGGGGCGTGGCCGCGCACGGTCGCGACGGTCACCAGCACGCCGGACTCCCGGCGTGCTCGCAGCCGCGCGACCGCGGCGACCCACGTCATGTCAGGCACCGCTCAGCACTTCGGCCCGGGAGGCGACACCCGCGCGAGCCGCCTCGATCGCCCAGTACACGGCCTCGGGTGTCGCCGGCGAGGCCAGCTCCACGGCGACCCCGCTCGGCCCGAACGCGGCGGCGGCCTGCCGCAGCGCCTCCCGGACCGAGAACGCCAGCATCAGCGGAGGCTCGCCCACCGCCTTGGAGCCGTAGACCGCGCCCTCCTCGGTGGCATTGCGCAGCAGGGTCACATGGAACTCCTCGGGCATCTCCGAGAAGCTCGGCAGCTTGTACGTGCTCGCCGCCTGGGTCAGCAGCCGGCCGCGGTGCGGCCCGTCACCGGCGTCCCAACGCAGGTCCTCCAGCGTCAGCCAGCCCGCGCCCTGCACGAAGCCACCCTCCACCTGACCGATGTCGATCATCGGGGACAGACTGTCACCGACGTCGTGCACGATGTCGACCCGCCGGACGCGGTACGCGCCCGTGAAACCGTCCACCTCCACCTCGGCCGCCGCCGCACCGTACGAGAAGTACTTGAACGGTGAGCCCTTGAAGGCCTTCGCGTCCCAGTGCAGCCCCTCGGTCCGGTAGAAACCGGCCGCCGACAACTGGACCCGCTGGAGGTACGCGGTGCGCACCAGCTCGTCCCAGCCCAGCTCCGTCTCGCCGCCCAGGACGCGTGCGACACCCTCGACGATGCGGACGTCCGAGGCGTTCGCGCCCAGCTGCGTGGCGGCCACCCCCAGCAGCCGCTCGCGCAGCTGCTCGCAGGCGTTCTTCACCGCCGCGCCGTTCAGGTCCGTGCCCGCGCTGGCGGCGGTGGCGGAGGTGTTGGGCACCTTGTCGGTCCGCGTCGGGGCCAGCCGTACCTTGTGCGGCGGGATGCCCAGCGTGGTCGCCGCGACCTGCAGCATCTTCGTGTGCAGGCCCTGGCCCATCTCGGTGCCGCCGTGGTTGATCAGGACCGAGCCGTCCTTGTAGATCAGCACCAGCGCGCCGCCCTGGTTGAAGGCGGTGAGGTTGAAGGAGATGCCGAACTTGATGCCGGTGATCGCCAGCGCCCGCTTGGTGTGCGGGTGGGCCGCGTTGAACGCGGCGATCTCGCGCCTGCGGTCGGCGACGCCGCCGTTCTCCTCGACCTGCTGCCAGACCGTGGAGATCCGCTCGGCCTGGGTCACCGGCTGCCCGTACGGCGTCGACTGGCCGAGCCCGGGCCGGTAGAAGTTGCGCTTGCGCAGCTCCGTCGGGTCCAGTCCGAGCCGAGGCGCGCAACGGCCCATGATGTCCTCGATCACCAGCATGCCCTGCGGTCCGCCGAAGCCGCGGAAGGCCGTGTTGGAGACCTTGTTGGTCTTGGCGATACGGCCGGTGACACGGGCGTTGGGGATCCAGTACGTGTTGTCGATGTGGCAGAGCGCTCGGGCCACCACCGGTTCCGACAGGTCGAGGCTCCAGCCGCCGTCCGCCGTCAGGGTGGCCTCCAGGGCCTGGATGCGGCCCTCCGCGTCGAAGCCGATCTTCCACTCGGCGCGGAAGCCGTGCCGCTTGCCCGACATCGTGAGGTCCTGCGTCCGGTTGAGCCGCACCCGGACCGGCCGGCCGGTCAGCCTGGCGCCGAGCGCGGCGACGGCAGCGAAGCCGTGCGGCTGCATCTCCTTGCCGCCGAAGCCGCCGCCCATCCGCAGACACTGCACGGTGACCTCGTGGCTGTGCAGACCGAGGACGTGCGCGACGATCTCCTGGGTCTCCGAGGGGTGCTGGGTGCTGCTCTGGACGAAGACCTGCTCCGCCTCGTCGACGTAGGCCAGCGCGGCGTGCGTCTCCAGATAGAAGTGCTCCTGGTCGGAGAACTGGAACGTGCCGGTGAAGACGTGCGCGGACTCGGCGAAGCCCGCCTCGACGTCGCCGGTCACCATCGTGGGCCGGGCGCCGTGGAAGCTCCCGGCGGCGACGGCCTCCTCCAACGTGATCACGGACGGCTTCTCGTCGAGCTCCACCTCGACGGCCGCCGCGCCCAGCCGGGCCGCCTCCAGGGTCTCGGCCAGCACCCAGGCGACCGCGTGGCCGTGGAACATGACCTCGTCGGGGAAGAGCGGTTCGTCGTGCTTCATCCCCGCGTCGTTGACCCCCGGCACATCGGCGCCGGTCAGCACGCGGACCACGCCGGGCACGTCGAACGCGGGTCCGGTGCGCAGCGCGGTGATCGTGCCGTGGGCCTTCGTCACCTGGACCGGGTAGGCGTGCAGCACGTCCTTGGTCCGGTGGACCAGGTCGTCGGTGTACAGCGCGGCGCCCGTGACGTGCAGGGCGGCACTCTCGTGGGGCATCGAGACCCCGACGACCGGCTTCTCGGGGCGAGCGGACAGCTGGCTCATGACGACACCGCCTCGGTGTTGCGCGCGTACAGTTTCAGCAGGCTCTGGCCGAGCATCGCGGAGCGGTACACGGCGCTGGCGCGATGGTCGTCCATCGGCGTCCCCGCCGCCCGCAGCTCCCGGGCCGCGGTCTCGACGGTCTCCGCCGTCCACGGCCGGCCCTCCAGGGCCTCCTCGGCAGCGAGGGCGCGGATCGGGGTGGCGGCCACACCGCCCAGACCGATCCGGGCCTTGCGGACGATCCCGTCCTCGACGGCGAGCGCGAAGGCGACCGCGACACTGGAGATGTCGTCGAAGCGCCGCTTGGCGATCTTGTGGAAGGCCACCACGGGCGACAGCGGCACGGGGACGCGCACCGCGCGGATCAGCTCGCCCGGGCGGCGCACGCTCTGCCGGTAGCCGGTGAAGTACTCCGCGAGCGGGACCTCGCGCTCACCGTCGGCGTCGGCGAGCACCACCGTCGCCTCCAGCGCGAGCAGCACGGGCGGGGTGTCCCCGATGGGGGAGCCGGTACCGAGGTTTCCGCCCAGGGTCGCGCCGTTGCGGATCAGCCGGGAGGCGAACTGCGGGAACAGCTCCGCGAGGAGCGGCACGCGGCCGTCGAGGCGGCGCTCGATCTCGGTGAGCGTCAGCGCGGCCCCGATCTCGATGTGGTCGGATCCGACACGCAGCTCCCGCAGTTCGGGCAGCCGGTCGACGGCGACCACGCAATCGGCGCGCCGGGAGCGGATGTTCACCTCCACGCCCCAGTCCGTGGAGCCCGCGACCACCACCGCGTCGGGCCGCTCGCGCAGCAAGCGCAGCGTCTCGGCCAGGGTCTCCTTCCGCAGGAAGGTGCTGCCGTCCCGGGTGTACGCGGTGGCGGTAGGCGCGGGCGGCGGCTGGTCGCGCCGCCGCGCCAGCGGGTCCTCTTCGGTGGGCTCACCGACGGCGAACGCGGCATCGCGAATCGGGCGGTAGCCGGTGCAGCGGCACAGGTTGCCGCTCAGCGCGTGCAGATCGAAGCCGTTCGGACCGTGCTCGTGGTCGGTGCCGTCGGCGGGCGGGGAGCCCGCGTCGGACTCCGGCTCCGCGTGCGCGCAACGGTCGGGGCGGTAGTACTCGGCGGCCATGCTGCAGATGAACCCCGGTGTGCAGTAACCGCATTGGGAGCCGCCGCGGACCGCCATCTCCTCCTGCACAGGGTGCAGGGTGGGCGGCGTGCCGGGCGCGCCTGCGGTGGCGAGACCCTCGGAGGTGACGATCTCCTGGCCGTCGAGCGCCGCGGCGGGGACGAGGCAGGCGTTGACGGCCACCCAGTCGGTGGGCCTGTTCACCCCGGGACGTGCCACCAGGACCGAGCAGGCCCCGCACTCACCCTCGGCACAGCCCTCCTTGGTGCCGGTGAGGCCGCGCTCGCGCAGGAAGTCGAGCACGGTGGTGTGGGGCGCGGACGGGGCGATCGGTGCGTCGTTCCCGTTGACCGTGATCCGCGGCCCGTCGTCGGAGGCCGATGCCATGGCAGACCTTCGGTTTGGTGCGTGAGCGGTCGATTCAGCGGTATTCGCCAATTTCGGGCAGCTTTCTGTGTTCGGCGGCGCCATGTGTCAGGGACGGGCGCGCGAAGCCGCACGCGACAGCGGCGTGCGGGGAGGCGGGGGCGGTGCGGGGAAGCCGGGAACGCGCCGTCGAAGGGCGCGTCGCAACGGCTTCGGGGGCCGGCGTGTCAGCAGCCGTGCGCGATACGACCCGGAGCCCAGGCCGTGATGTGGGCGAGGCGCGTCAGATCGGAGCGGGTGTTCATCCGTCGGTCGCCTCCTCGCGGTCGTTCGGGCCGATGGACCGATGTGTGACCGCAAGCTAGTTGCTGATGCCACGGAGGTCAAGGAGCGGTGACCCGGCGCAGGGTGCGGATGGCCGGTACAGCGAGCAGGACCACGCAGCCCGCCAGGCAGACGCCCGCGGAGAGCAGGAGGAGCCGCGCCGGGGAGGCCAGGGCGATGGCCGGCCCCGCCAGGATCTGGCCGAGCGCGATACCGGAGACCGAGCCGGCCAGCTCGTAGGCGGACACCCGGTTGAGCACCGCGGGCGGCGTGTGCGTCTGCACGCTGGTCGCCCACATCACCGACCAGAACGCCAGGGCGCCGCCGCCGAGGACATGACCGGCCAGGAGCACCGGCAGTCCGGTGCCGAGCGCCAGACAGAGGGGCAGCACGGAGTACAGCGCCATCGCGAGGGCGCCCGCTGCCAGGGGCCGGGCCGGGCGCAGGCGCAGGGCGAGCAGGCCGCCGAGCACCGTTCCGGCACCGAGGAAGGAGACCGCCAGACCGTACGCGTTCGGGCCGAGACGGTCACCGACGAGCGCCGAACCGAGCGGGACGATGGGGCCGAAGAGCAGGACTCCGAAGACCATCCAGACGAGGATGACGGACCAGAGCCAGGCGCGTGCGCGGAACTCCCGCCAGCCCTGGTGGAGGTCCCGGCGCAGTGAACCGCCCGTGCGGCCGGGGGAGTCGGCGTCGACGGCCGGGGCGAGCCGCAGCAGCGCCAGGCAGAGCGCGCTGAGCAGGAAGGTGCCCGCGTCGATCGCGTACACCGTTCCCGCCCCGGCCAGGGCGATCAGGAGCCCCGCCAGGGCCGGGCCGAGCAGATGGGCCAGCGCGTCGGCCACCTTGAGCGTGGCGTTGGCCCGTTGCGGCTCGGCGGCGACCAGCGGGACCATCCCGTTCGCCCCCGGCAGGAACATCGCGACGGCCGCGCCGGCCAGGGCCGCCATGGTCAGCAGGAGCCAGAACGGCGGGGTCCCGGCGAAGAAGGCGGCGGCCAGCACCCCCTGGGTGAGCACCCGCACGAGATCCGCGCCGACCATCATCCGGCGCGCCCCGAACCGGTCGGCGAACACGCCGCCGAACAGCACCAGGACGACGAACGTCCCGGTCCAGGTGCCGAGGACGTAGCCGACCCCGGAGATCCCGTACAGCGCGCCGACGGCCAGGGCGGAGGCCACCGGCATCATCGCGTCGCCCAGGAGCGAGATCGTGCGGGCGGTGAAGAAGAGAGCGAAGCGCCGGTCCCACAACGGGGGGCGCGTGCGGTCCCCCATGGTCGGCGAGGCCTCACGGGCCTGGGCGGTCTCGGTCCGGCGGGGTGTCTGAGGGGTGGTCACGATCCGATGATGGTTTAGACCAATTGCTCGCCCCCAGTGTCCTGAACGACATGATGGGGTACTTTCGCGCCATGACGCCTCGTCCGCTGCCGAACTCCCCGGCGCCGCACCGGGTGGTGGCCCTCCTGGCGCCCCCGCAGGCCACGTTCCCGCTGGCCTGCGCGACCGAGGTGTTCGGCGACCACGGCCCGGCGATCCCCCCGTACTACGCCTTCGAGGTGTGCACCGAACACCCCGGTCCCGTACCCACCCAGGCCGGCTACGACCTGCTCGTCACGGCGGGCCTCGACGCCCTGGAGCGCGCGGACACCGTGCTCGTCCCCGGCTGGAAGGAGCACGCGGGCGCCGAGGTGCCGCCGGCCGTGGTCGCCGCGGTCCGGGCCGCGCACCACCGCGGCGCGCGGGTCGTCGGCATCTGCACGGGCGCCTTCGTGCTCGCCGCCGCCGGTCTCCTCGACGGCCGGCGGGCCGCCACCCACTGGGCGCGCGCCGCCGAACTGGCGAGCAGGTTCCCGAAGGTGACCGTCGACCCCGCGGTGCTCTACGTGGACCACGGCGACGTCGCCACCAGCGCCGGTGCCGCGGCCGGTGCCGACCTCTGCCTGCACCTCGTGAGCTCCGACCGGGGCGCCGCGTACGCGATGCGGATCGCCCGCCAGATGGTGATGCCGCCGCACCGCGAGGGCTGCCAGCTGCAGTACGCCGAACTGCCCACCACCGGACCGGTCGCCGACTCGCTCGCCCCGCTCCTGGAGTGGCTGTCCGGGAGGCTGGACCAGCCGGTCAGCGTCGCCGAGATGGCGGACCGCGCCCAGGTCTCGACGCGCACCCTCACCCGGCGTTTCACCGGCCAACTGGGCATCAGCCCCGGACGCTGGCTCCTCGACCGGCGGATCGCCGCCACGCGCGCCCTCCTCGAGGAGACCGACCTGCCGGTGGAGACCATCGCGCACCGGGTCGGCCTCTCCTCGGCCGTCAATCTGCGGCGACGGTTCCACGAGGCGCTGCGGACCACGCCCGCCGCCTACCGCCGCGCCTTCCGCGCGGACACCACGAGGTAGCGCGCACGGCCCAGGGATCGGAGGCCGCCCATGGGATCAGGGGCCGCCCATGGGATCGGGGGCCGCTCACGGGATCAGGAGCCGCCCCCGTGGGATCAGGGGCCGCCCATGGAGGTGGCGTACGCCGTCTCGCTGACCTCCACCTCGGGGTGGCGGCGCAGTTCGACGACGGCGGCGCGGCAGGCGTCGGGCCATTTCTGCCGTGCGCCGACGGCGGTCGCGAGGCCGACGGCGATCAGACCCGCCACGAGTCCCCCCTCGGCGCTGAGCGAGCGGACCACGGCCAGCGCGGCCGTGGGGTCGGCGAGCGGCTCACCGTACTCATGGACTTCCTCCACCTCCTCCGCCATCCGCGCCGCGAGGACGGGGCGCCCGTCGATCGTGTCGGTCAACTCGCGCAGCGAGAGCAGGAGTTCGGGCTCGGAGGCCTTCAGGTCGATGGCCCGCACGAGGAGGGCGGTGCGGGTGGCGATCACCGCGGGCTCGGCGGCCAGCCGCCGGGCCAGGGCCGCGCACATCCCGGGGTCGCGGAGCGACGAGCCGATGAGGGAGTGCAGCCGACGGCGCGCCGGAAGGTCCCCGGCGTTCCCTCCGCCGCCCTCCGGTTCGCCGGCCGCGATCAGGGCCAGGAGCCGGTCCACGACACCGGCCAGGAGGCTACCGGGCCGCACGCCGCCGACCGGGTGCGGCAGTTCGGACTGGGCCAGCTCCGTCAGCCTGTAGCTCACCCGCCAGAAGCTCAAGCCGGTGCCGGGGTCGGTGTAGACGTCCGCGAGGGCCGCGCCGGCCGCGGGGGTGTACGGCACCCAGTCGCGGAGGGCGAACAGGGCCTGGTCCGCGGCGTCCTCGTCGGCGACGAACGGCAGCCGGGCGACCAGCTCGCCGTATCGCGACCGGTGGGCCGGGGCCAGATCCCCCGGGTTCACGTCCAGGAGCGAGCGCCGGGCGGCGCTCGGTCCCTCGATCGCGGCCGACTCCAGCAGGGCCCACATCTCCTCGGCCGGCAGCAGTGTCGTGGCCAGACCGATGACGGTGGCGCGTACGTCCGGGTGGACGCCCGGGGCGCGGCCCACGGTGGACAGGAGGGCAGTGGCGGCGCCCGCGGGCAGGTGCCGGGCCGCGAGCCGGGCGGCCGCCTTCCGTACGGTGATCTTCACCCCGCTCTCCCGGGTCAGGACGTCGTGGACCAGGGTCGCGACCTGGCTGGGCCGGGCGTGCGCGGCGGCGCGGCCGGCCGC
>NZ_JBEZNQ010000106.1:0-21449 GCF_040653315.1 Streptomyces sp. NPDC047981
GGGCGACCGAGGGCCGCGAGGGCGGCGGCGTGCGCGGCGCGCGCCTCGGTCTCCCAGAGCCGTTCCCCGGCCCGCTGCGCCCGCACCACCTCCGCGCCCGCCACGGCGAGGGCCGCCTCGGCGCGGCCGCACGCCAGGTGGGCCCAGGCCGTCAGATACGCGGTCCCTGGCTCCCGGCTCTCCTCCAGGAGGGCCAACGCCTCGCCCGGCACGTCCTCCCGGATCGCCCACTCGGCGCGCGCCGAACGCACCTCCTGCCGCGCCTGATGGTCGCCCTGCGCCCGCGCCGTGCGCTCGGCCGCGTCGAGGAGCGCGACCGCCCCCGGCTCCGCCGTCCGCATCCGTACGCGCGCCAGCGCCACGCGCGCGTACGGCGCGCACCACACGTCACCCGGCTCCGCGTCCCGTACCGCCGTCTCCGCGAGCTCCCGCGCCTCTTCGGTCTCCTCCACCAGCAGATGCAGCTCGGCGAGATTGGCCCGCTCGAAGACCGACGCCGTCGGATCGCCCGAGCGCTCCGCGAGGTCGAGCGCTCGCCGACCCGTCGCGATCGCCTCCCGCAGCCGCCCCGCCCGGCGCGCGGTCTCCCGCAGCACCGAGAGGACCGACGCGAGCAACTGGGCGTCGCCGTACGCCTCGGCGTGCGGCAGCGCCTCGTCGGCGACCGGACCCGCCTCCCCGAACCGGCCCGCGAGACCGAGTGACGTCGCCCGCGCCGCCAGCGCCCTCGCCAGCAGCGCGCGCCGTTCCGGAGTCCGCACCTCGTGCGCCGACTCCTCGGCGGCCCGCGCCGCCGCCACTCCGTCCTCGTACCGCCCCGCGACGAAGCACAGCACCGCGCGCGCCAGATGATGCGCGCTCGCCGTCGCCGCCGGGGTGCCGGGCCCGGGCGGGCAGGAGTCGAGCAGCCGCAGCCCCTCATCGGTGCTGCGGGTCTTCGTCATCAACTCGGCCAGCCGGGCCGTCGCCAGGACCTCGCCGTCCCGGTCGCCGCGCCGCCGCAGCTCCGCGCGCGCCTCGGTGAGGAGGCGCGCCGCCTCCTCGAAGCGGCCCATCCGGCGCAGCACGGCGCTGCGGTCGATCCTCGCCCGCGCCGACTCCGCGGCCAGGGCGTCCAGACGCGTGGTGAGTTCGGCGTAGTAGCGGTCGGCGGTGTCGTTGGCGTACAGGGCCGCGGCACGCTCGGCCGCCTGCCGCAGATAGCCGGTGGCGCGCGGGTCGCCCGCCCGGGCCAGATGGGCGGCGAGCGTGTCCACCGCCTCCGGCCTGCGACGCAGGACGGCCTCCGCGTACGCCGAGTGCAGCAGCCTGCGGCGAGCCGTGGACAGCCCTTCGTAGCAGGTCAGCCGGACCAGGGGGTGCCGGAAGGCGAGCCCGGCGGCCGGCCTGCCCTCGGCGACGACGACCCGTTCCTCGACCACGGACGCGGCGACGGCGGCGTCCACCGCCTCGGTCGCCTCCGCCGCCGACAGCCGGGGACGGCCGCTTCGCCGGGCCACGTCGAGGACCTCCGCGAGCGCCGCGTCCTGGCCGGCCACGGCGACCACCTCGACCACCCGGCGGGCCGCGCCGCCGAGTCGCCCGAGGCGTTCGGCGACCAACTGCCGTACCGTCTCGGGCGCACCGGCCCGGCCGTCGCCGCCCTCCCGTACCGCACGGGCCAGTTCCAGGGCGAAGAGCGGATTGCCGAGCGACAGCTCCCACACGCGCTCCGGTACGGTCACGGGCCCGGTGGCCCCGGCGTCCGCACCGGGGTCCGCCCCGGCGTCCGCACCACGGTCCGCCCGCGCCTCGGGATCCGGCCCCGGGCCCCCGAGCACGTCGGCCGTCAGGGCGAGGCAGGCCTCGCGGGTCAGCCGGGGCAGCTCCACCGTGACCGCGAGCGTCTGGCGGGCCAGCGCGTCGAGGCTGTGGCGGCGGGCATCGGTGGCCGGGAGTTCCTCGGGGCGGACGGTGGCGAGGAATCGCCAACCCCTTCCGGTCTCGCGGGCCCGGCGCGCAAGATGGCTGAGGAGCTGGAACGAGCCCGCGTCCGCCGCGTGGAGGTCGTCCAGCACCAGCATCACGGGCCGCTCGGCCGCCAGTTCCCCGAGCAGCCCGGCAGCCGCCCGGAACAGCCGGTCCCGCTCCTCCTCGGGACTGCGCCCCGACACCGGCCGCACCCGGCCCAAGGAGGGCAGGAGCGCGGCCAGTTCGGGATACTCGGCGCCCGCTCGGGCCCGCTCGGCGGCCGGCCGGTCCGCCAGCCAGCCGTCCAGGGCCTCGGCGAACGGACCGTACGGCGTGTGCCCCTCCGCGTCGTGGCCCGCCCCCCACAGGACGGCCGTCCCCTCCTCGGCCGCCCTGCGGGCCGCGTCGCCGACGAGGCGGGTCTTGCCCAGGCCCGCCTCACCGGTGACCAGCAGTACCGGCGGTGCGGCCGGGGCGAGGAGCCCGGCCAGCACCTCGTCCCGGCCGCGCAGCGGCGAGGCGGGCGGGCGGCGCACCACGTCGGGCAGCGTGGGGCCCACCGTCCGGGAGGCCGGTGCGGGCGCGGCGAGCGCCTCCCGGTGCAGCCGCTCCGTCTCCGCACCGGGGCGCACGCCGAATTCCGCATCCAGCGCCTCCCGGCACAGGTGGTACTGCGCCACCGCACGCCGCCGCAGCCCCTGCCGGAGGTACGCCCCGATGAGGAGCCGGTGCGCACTCTCCTCCGCCGGGGACGAGGCCAGCACCCGCTCGGCCGCCGCCACCGCCTCCTCGGGTGCGCCCGCGGTCAGATGGGCCTCCGCCAGGGCCAGCAGCGCGCGCTCGCGCAGGTCCGACAGGCGGGCCCGGCGCGCCTCGGCCCAGGGGGCGTAACGATCCTCCGGGAGCAGCTCGCCCGTGAACGCGTCGAGGGCCGCGGCCAGGGCGGCCCGGTCGCCCGCGGCCAAGGCCGTCTCCGCCAGCGCCTCGGCCTCGTCGGCGTCGATCCGTACCGTCCGCGGATCCAGCCACAGCAGGGAGCCCTCCCCGGTCAGATAGGAGGAAGCGGTTCGGGGCGGCAGTTCGGGCTCCAGCGCGCGGCGGGCCGCGTGCAGCGCGACCCGGAGACTGCCGAGCGCCGCCTGGGGATCCGCGTCCGGCCAGCAGATCTCCATGGCCTGCTCGCGGTGGAGCCGGTGGCCCGGCGCGACGGCGAGGAGCTTCACCAGCGTCCGGGCGCTCGGGCGCGGCCACCGCTCGGCCAGCGGCGGCCCGCCGTCCCGGTCGACGCGGAACCCGCCGAGCAGACGCACTCGCAGCGACGGGGGCGCGTCCGCTGATATGTCATCGCCCATGAGGGCGCCCACTCTAGTGGGCGCCCCCAGGGCCGGAGCGAGCGCTTCCGCTCGTCACGAAGCGGTCAGAACACCCGTCACCATCCCATGCAGGTTGTTGTCCGACAGCAGGTAGCGGCCGCCGGACAGCTCGATCGTCCGGTCGAAGCCGGTGTCGTCCTTGACCATGCCGACGATCTCGTCGACGCCGTCACCGGTCAGGTCCGCCACGATCAGGTTCTGCTGGGAGTGCCGGTACAGAGTCGCCAGGTGGTTCGGGTAGTTGACGCCTCCCGTCAGCACCGCCGGGTCCCAGACGTACGTCGAGCCCTCCGCCCCGGCGACCAGCAGCCGCCGCCCGCCGGGCCCGGTCGCGAACGCGCCCCGGTGCACGGGCGGCAGGGTGAAGACGGAGTGCTCACCGCCGTCCGCGCTGAAGGTGCGGAAGGACGCGGTGCCCGTGAGGACGAGGCCCTCGTCTCCGGTGAACCAGTTGCCGAGCGTCCAGGCCCCGCCGGCCGTGGCCGTGCGGACGACCTCGCCCGTCCGCACGTCCCGGAACTCGACGAGCGTCGTCAGGTCCTTGCCCTTCCTCACCAGCCAGGAGTGCACCACCGCGTGCCCGTCGGCGTACGGGATGCGGGGCGAGGCGTACACCCCGTGGTAGAGCTGCGCCGCGTAGATCCGGGTGTCGGCGTCGCCGGTCCAGGTCGGGTCGGCGGTCCAGGCGAGGCGGCCCGTCCGGCCCTCCAGCGCCATGCCGTCGACCGTGCCTCCGGTGCCGAGCGAGCCCGGGGTCTGGTACGAGCCCAGCACCCGGCCGTCCGCCACCGCGAGGTCCGAGAAGACGACCGGACCCGCGCCCTCAGGGGCGTAGGACCAGAGGAGCCGCCCGCCACCGCTGTACGCCCGCACCGCGTCCGTGGGTACCAGCACCTCGTCGTCCCTGTCCCCGTCGAGGTCGGCGACCGTCACCGAGCGCACGAACTGCCCCCGCCCGTCGATCTCCTCGCGGACCGCGCCCGTCCGGGCGTCCACGATCACCGCCGCCGTGTCGGCCGCGACCACCAGGTCGTCCTCGCGCCCGTCGCCGTCCGTGTCACCGATCGCGATGTCCCCGGCCACCGACCCGGGCAGCGTGGCCTGCCAGAGCACCCGGGGCTGCCCGGACGCGAGGGAGGGGCCGTCGAACGCCCACAACCCCCGCGACTGGCCGGCCGCCACCACGTCCTTCTTCCCGTCGCCGTTCACGTCCGCGGCGATGCCCGTGGACAGGTCGGCGAGGAGCGGAGTGAGCCCGCTCGCGCGCCCGTTGCCGAGCCGGTACGAGCGGATGTTCTGCTCGTTGTCGACCGTCCGCACCAGCCAGTCGTCGCCCTGGCGGTACGGCTGGGAGTACAGCGGCGACGCCACCGCACCCTGCTTCGACCACCGGACGCCACCGTCCCGGCCGACGAGCGCGGTCAACGTGCCGTAGCGGGTGCCGCCCGGATTGGCGGCGGTCTCCTTGTCCTCGGTCGTGACGTAGGAGGCGAGCACCGAGCCGTCCGCGATCTCGAGACCCAGCGCGGAATCGCCGTCCTGGACGTTGTCCGCGCCGCGCTTGACCGTGTGCGACCACAGCTCGGTCGCGTCCGAGCCGCGCAGACCGCGCACGGTGGCCGCGTTGATGAACAGGTTCTCGTCGAGGGTGGCCTCGGCGACCGCGTACTCGACGCCGCCGCCGTCCCGGAGTTCACCGACCGCCAGTTCGGTGCCGACGGCGTTGATCCGCTCGTCCAGGACCGTCCGCGTGCCGTCGGCGAGGGCGTACGCGGCCACCTCGTACCGCAGTCCGTCGCGGTAGTCGGACTGCTCCAGGGCCACCAGCCGGTCACGGGAGGCGTCGAGCACCGCCTCGCGGCCGTACAGCCCGCCGTCGGTGCGCCACCGCACCGACCCGTCGGCCGTGTTCAGAGCCAGCGTGTGGCTCTCGGCGGGCGCAGTGGGCGTCTTGCGCACGTGCCAGGACACGGCCACCGCACCACCCGACAGCGCGGTGACCGAGGACCACCGCCCGTCGCGCCGGCCCGTCTCGTACGTCCATGTCCCGGTCGGCGTCAGCCTCCCCTCCGCGTACCCGAAGCGGAAGGCGTGCAGGGCGGCGGTGGCCGCCTTGTCCGCGTTCGGGTTGGTCGAGGGCTGGTCGGCGACCAGAAGGGTGCCGCCCACCAGGGCGACCTGCTGGGCGTCGGCGAAGAGGCGGCTCCAGACCGTGGCCCCCGTCCGGCCGTCGAGGACGGTCACGAAGGTGCCCGTGGTCAGCGGCGAACCGGGCGAGGTGAAGGGACGGTACGGGCTGTTGCCCACGTCCGCGGTGAAGACGACCTCCGCCACGCCGTCGCCCGTCAGGTCCCCCTGCGCCCAGCCGCGATCGGCCATGTCCGCGAACGGACCGTTCGCGTGGTACCCGAGGGTGATCCGCACCGGGACGGGCTCGGTCTGCCAGGGGCGGATGTTCTTGACCTGCCAGTCGGTGTAGAGGGAGGCGTTGTCCCGCTTCCAGACCGTGCGGCCCGAGGACGTGAGCCGGGTGACCGTGCCGAGGCTGTGCAGGGTGAGGAAGTCGCCCTGTCCGCCGCCGAGTTGCGCGGTCTCGGCCTGTCCGCGGTAGGTCTCGAGCGCGGAGCCGGCGGTGAGGGAGACACCCCCGGCGACCCCGGCGTCCGAGTCCGCCGTGGCGTCCGCGTCCGCCGTCGCGCCCGCGTCCGCCGTGGCGGCCCGCAGGCCTTCCGCGGAGGCGGCCTCAGGAGTCTCCCGCTGGGGCTCCGCCGCTTCCACGGCGCGCTGCTCCAGCGCGTCGGCCTGGGCGTCGGTCAGGACCCGGGCGACCGGCTCGTCGGCGTACGCGGTGGTGGCGGGCAGCGCGGTGAGCGCGAGACCGGCCGCGACCAGGGCGGAGGCGAGCCGCACGGACCGCCGGGAGAGGGAACGGGAGCGGGTGGTCGGGGACGTCGCGGAATTCATCGGACCGCCTTCGGGGTGATGCGGATCGCGGAGCTGTCGGCGATCACGGACTCGTTGAAGGAGAAGGGCAGGGCGTCGGTGCCGGACGGGTTCTCCATGCCGACGGTCGCCTGACCACCGGCTTCCAGGGCCGAGCCGGCCGCGATCGAGCGGTACTGGAGGACGATCGCGCCGGTCGCCTCCTCGAAGACCGCCTCGAAGGTGATCCGCCGGCCTGGGTCGGCGACGAAGGCAGCGTTCTCCCAGACGATCGCGAACCGTCGCTGGCCGGCCGTGCCGCTGGTGGCGGTCTTCACCGCGGACTTGGCGTCGATGGTGAGGTCGTCCCAGTACGCGGCGAGGATGCCGTTCGGCTGGCCCGGCGACGGCAGCGCGGTGTTGGCGTAGTCCCCGAGGCGCGGGGCGAGGAAGTTGACCAGACCGTTGGTGGTGACGCTCGCCTGGCTGTACGGGACGCCGTAGAAGGAGACCGGGAAGGGCAGGGCGATCGTCTTCGCGTTCTCGTCGCCCGAGAGGGCCACCTTGGTCTTCCCGTCGACCCAGGAGTACGCGGCGGGCCGGCAGCTGTTGCCGTACGCGTCGCTGCGGGCGGGCAGCGCGGCGGTCACGCTCTCGGCGCCGTCCACGGTCAGGGCGGCCGTGTGCGTGCCGTTGCACAGGACGGGTGCGGCCGGGGTCGCGGTGAGGCTGAAGGTGCCCTCGGCGACCGCCGGGAAGCGGAACGCTCCGGCGGCGTCGGTCACGACCGGTGTGAGAGGCGCGTCGGTGAAGCGGACGGTGGCGCCCTTCAGGGGCTTGCCGGTGACGTCGAGGACCGTGCCGGAGACGGCGTGCGCCGGTACGGCGTCCAGGGCGAGATCGTGGCCCAGGCTCTGGCCGGTGGTGAGGGTCAGGTTCTCCTCGGTGGCGGGCCGGTAGCCGTAGCCGGTGGCGGTGAGGGTGTAGGTGCCCGCCGCCAGGGTGAGCCGGTACGTGCCGGAGGCGTCGGTGGTCATCGAACGCTGGGCTTCCCCGGCACGGGCGGTGAGGGTGACGCCGGCGAGCGGGGTGCCGGTCGCGCGGTCGGTGACCGTGCCGGTGACGGTTGCCGCGGTGTGCGGGGCCCGGTCGACGGCGGCGAGGATGTCCAGCTTGCCCTCGCCCCAGACGTTGTTGGCGCCGGCGGTGCCGCCGCAGTGGGTGTCGTCGACGTCGCGCGCGGTCGTGTTCAGGGCGGCCCGGGTGGCGTCGATGTTCCCGATGAGGGAGGGCGCCGAGGACCAGAGCAGCGCGACGGCGCCCGCGACGTGCGGGGTGGCCATCGACGTACCGGAGATGGCGCGGTAGGAGTTGCCCGGCCAGGCGGAGCGGACGTCGACGCCGGGGGCGGAGATGTTCGGCTTCATCGAGCCGTCGACCAGGGACGGTCCGAAGCCGGAGAAGGACGCGATCCTTCCGTTCACGTCGTAGGCGCCGACGCCGTAGGCCGGGGCCTGGGCGCCGGGGGCCTCCGTGGTCGAACAGGTGGTGCCGTTGCCCGCGTTGCCGGCGGCGAAGGCCTCGAAGATGCCGGCGGCGTTCCAGGACTCGATGATGTCCTGGTAGAAGGTGGTGTTCCCACCGCCCCAGGAGTTGTTGACGATGTCCGGGGCGAGATCGGGGCGCGGGTTCTCGCCGTTGCGGTCCGTCGGCGCGAGGATCCACTGGCCGGACTTGAGCAGCGAGGAGTCGGAACAGCTGCGGGCCTCGCAGCCCTTGGCGGCGATCCACGTCGTGCCCGGGGCGACGCCGACACCGCCCGATCCCGCGATCGTGCCCATGGTGTGGGTGCCGTGCCCGTTGTTGTCGCAGGGCGTGCCGCCCGCGCACTGGCCGGTCGGGTCGAACCAGTTGTAGTCGTGGCTGAAGGTGCCGTTCCCGAGGTTGCCCCGGTAGTTGCCCTTCAGGGCCGGGTGGTCGTACTGCACGCCGGAGTCGATGTTCGCGACGACGATGCCCTCGCCGCGGTTGTCGTACCGCTCCCAGACCTGGTCGGCCTCGATGTCCTTGACGCCCCACTCCGCGGTCACGGCCGCCTCGGCGCCGACGGCGCCCTGGGCGACGGTGTCGAGCGCGTAGTGCCGCTCCTGGCGGATGGACGCCACGTCGGGGCGGGCGGCGAGCGTCTCGACGAGGTCCTTGTCGCCCGTCACCTTCACGGCGTTGGCGATCCAGTACGCCTCGTACCCGACCTTCGCGCGGTCCAGATAGCGGGTCAGCGAGGACTGGCTGCGGGCGGCTTCGGTGCGCAGCGACGCGAACGCGGCGGCCGCCTTCCTCGCGTGCCCGCGCTCCTTCCGCGCGCCGGAGAGGTCGGCGCGGTCGGCGAGGACGACGAAGAAGGTGGCGTCCCGGCCGGAGTCGACCGTGGCCGTCACGCCCGGGTCGACCTCGGCGGCGGGGCCGGGGGACGCGGCGGTCCGCCAGGGGGTGGGGGCGGCCGCCGCGGACGGCGCGCCGAGCAGGGCCGCTGCCGTGACGGCGACCGCGGCCCAGACGGTGGAACTGCGATGCATGTGGGTGGCTCCTCCATCGCTGGTACGGGGGAAGCCGGCGCCCCGCCTCCCCGCGCTTCCCGGGTGATGGGGCGCGGCGGTGGCGGGGCGGGCTCGGCCGGGACGCTAGAACTGGTCCGTTACTGGGGAATTACTGAGGCTCAGATCTCCGGATCGGGGCCTGGGATCTCCTCCAGCGCCCGATTCCGCGGGGCCCGCGCCCCGAACGACAAGGACACGCACATGCCGCTGCGCCCGCCGACCCCTCGTACCCGTCTCGCCATCGCCGTCGCCGGACTCCTGGTCGCCGCCGGCGCGCCCACCGCGTACGCCACGCTCGGCGCGGACGCGCCCCCGCGCGCCGCCACCACCGCGCAGGCGCGCGGGAAGGCCTATGTCGAGACCCGGCTCTTCTTCGGGACCGAGCGTCCCGACGGCGGCCCGGCCGTCACGGACGAGCAGTTCATGGCCTTCGTCGACGCCCGGGTGACCCCTCGCTTTCCGGCCGGACTGACTGTCCAGAACGGACGTGGACAGTGGCGCGACGCGACCGGGACCATCGAGCGGGAGCGTTCGTACGAGCTGATCCTGCTGTACCCGGCCGCGGAGGCGCGGGTGCACGATCCGCGGATCGAGGAGATCAGGGAGGCGTACCGCAAGGCCTTCGGGCAGGAGTCGGTGGCCCGGCTCGACGAGCCGACCCGGGCCGACTTCTGACCGGGGGAGGGCGGCTCTGGCGCTAAAAAACTAACAGCGCTAGTTTGGTGCGGGACGACGACAGCGAAGTCCGAGGAACGAGCGAAGTCCGAGGAACGAAGGAGCAGCGGATGCGGAGCCACGACGCGATGTACATCGGCGGGGAGTGGCGGCCCGCCGCGTCCCCGGAGACCGTCCCGGTCGTCGATCCGGCCGACGAGCAGGTCATCGCCCATGTGCCGGCCGGCAACGCCGAGGACGTCGACACCGCCGTACGGGCCGCCCGCGCGGCCTTCCCCGGCTGGGCCGCCACCCCGCCGGCCGAGCGCGCCAAGCTGATCGGCGCGCTTCGCGACGGGCTCGCGGCCCGCGCCGAGGAGATCGCCGCCACGGTCACCGCCGAGCTCGGCGCACCGCCGCAGCTCGCCGCCGCCGTCCACGCGGGCCTGCCGATCGCCGTGGCCGGCACGTACGCCGAACTGGCCGCCGTCCACCCCTTCGAGGAGAAGGTCGGCAACTCCACCGTCTACGCGGAGCCGGTCGGTGTCGTCGCCGCCATCACCCCGTGGAACTACCCGCTCCACCAGATCGTCGCCAAGGTCGCCCCGGCCCTCGCGGCCGGCTGCACGGTCGTCCTCAAGCCCGCCGAGGACACCCCGCTGACCGCCCAGCTCTTCGCCGAGGCGGTGCACGGCGCGGGGATCCCGGCCGGTGTCTTCAACCTGGTCACCGGCCTCGGTCCGGTCGCCGGGCAGGCCCTCGCCGAGCACCCGGACGTCGACCTCGTCTCCTTCACCGGCTCGACCGCCGTGGGCCGCCGGATCGGCGCGCTCGCGGGCGGCGCGGTCAAGCGGGTCGCGCTGGAGCTCGGCGGCAAGTCCGCCAACGTGATCCTGCCGAGCGCCGATCTCGGCAAGGCCGTGGCCGTCGGCATCGCCAACGTCATGACCAACTCGGGCCAGACGTGCAGCGCCTGGACCCGGATGCTGGTCCACCGCGACCAGTACGACGAGGCGGTGGCGCTGGCCGCCGAGGCCGTCGCCAAGTACGTCCCCGGCGAGCGCGTCGGCCCGCTCGTCAACGCCAAGCAGCGGGAGCGGGTGCGCGGCTACATCGAGAAGGGGATCGAGGAGGGCGCCAGGATCGTCGCGGGCGGCCCCGAGGCCCCGCGCGAGACCGGCTACTACGTCTCCCCGACGGTCTTCGCCGACGTCACCCCGGACATGACCATCGCCCAGGAGGAGATCTTCGGCCCGGTCGTCGCGATCCTGCGGTACGAGGACGAGGACGACGCCCTCGCCATCGCCAACGGGACCGTGTACGGGCTCGGGGGCGCCGTCTGGGGCGAGCAGGAGGCGGCCGTCGCCTTCGCCCGCCGTATGGACACCGGCCAGGTCGACATCAACGGCGGCCGCTTCAACCCGCTGGCCCCGTTCGGCGGCTACAAGCAGTCGGGCGTGGGGCGCGAGCTCGGGGCGCACGGCCTCGCCGAGTACCTCCAGACCAAGTCCCTGCAGTTCTGAGCCTCTCCGGTACCGGCTGTCCCGGTTCCGACCCTTCCCACTCGCTTCCCCTTCCCCCTGTCTTCTGGACCTGAGGAGCAAGACGCGTCATGAGCGTGGTCCGCGCCGCCTTCCTGCCCGCCGTCGGCTCTCCGCTGGAGATCGCCGGGATACGGCTGCCCGAGCCAGGCCCCGGCCAGGTCCGGGTCCGCCTCGCCGCCGCCGGGGTCTGTCACTCCGACCTCTCCCTCTCCAACGGCACCATGCGGGTGCCCGTGCCCGCCGTCCTCGGCCACGAGGGGGCAGGAACGGTCGTCGCCGTCGGCGAGGGCGTCACGCATGTCGCGCCCGGCGACGGCGTGGTCCTCAACTGGGCGCCGTCCTGCGGCGCCTGCCACCCGTGCTCGCTCGGCGAGGTCTGGCTCTGCGCCGACGCGCTGACCGGAGCGGGGAACGTCCACGCCACCACCGAGGACGGCACCGAGCTCCACCCCGGGCTCAACGTGGCCGCCTTCGCGGAGGAGACCGTCGTCGCGGCCAACTGCGTCCTGCCCGTGCCGGACGGCGTCCCGCTCACCGACGCGGCCCTGCTCGGCTGCGCGGTGCTCACCGGCTGGGGCGCGATCCACCACTCGGCGCGGGTCCGGCAGGGCGAAACGGTCGTCGTCTACGGCGTCGGCGGCGTCGGTCTCGCCACCCTCCAGGCCGCGCGGATCGCGGGCGCCTCGACGATCGTCGCGGTCGACGTCTCGCCCGAGAAGGAGGCCCTCGCGCGGGCGGCCGGCGCGACCGAGTACGTCGTCGCCTCCGAGACCACCGCCAAGGAGGTCAGGAAGCTGACCGGCGGCCACGGCGCCGACGTGGCCGTCGAGTGCGTCGGGCGCGCCGCCACCATCCGTACCGCCTGGGACTCCACCCGCCGCGGCGGCCGCACCACGGTCGTCGGCATCGGCGGCAAGGACCAGCAGGTCACCTTCCACGCCCTGGAGCTCTTCCACTGGGGCAGGACGCTGTCCGGCTGCGTGTACGGGAACTCCGACCCGGCCGAGGACCTGCCGGTCCTCGCCGAGCACATCCGGGCCGGGCGCCTCGACCTGGGCGCGCTGGTCACCGAACGCATCACCCTGGACGGCATCCCGGGCGCCTTCGACAACATGCTCGCGGGCAAGGGCGGCCGGGCGCTGGTGGTCTTCTAGGTCACTTCCGGCGGTGCCCGTCGACCTCCGCGTTCCCGGCCGCGGTCCTCTGCGAGGGCCTCGGCCGGGAGCGTGAGACCGCCACTCCGGCCAGGCACAGCGCACCGCCCGCGAGGGTGAGCAGCCCGGGCAGCTCTCCGAGGAACAGCCATGCCATGAGGACCACGAGCGCCGGTACGGCGTAGGTCGTCGCGCCCATCCGGCCCGCGGTCGTACGGGCCAGGGCGTAGGCCCAGGTGGTGAAGGCGAGGGCGGTCGGGAACACCCCGAGGTACACCATGTTCAGGGTCGCCGGGAGCGGCGCCCGGGCCGCCTCCTCCACCAGCTGCCCGGCGAAGGGCAGACAGGCCACCGCGCCCACGAGACAGCCGAAGGTCGTGACCTGCAGGGCGCTGCCGTGCGCCAGGGCGGGCTTCTGGGCGACGACGCCACCCGCGTACGCGACCGCCGCCACCAGGCAGAGCACGACGCCCAGCACGGAGGCGTGCCCCTCGCCCGACATGGAAAGACCCACGGCCACCGCGCCCGCGAAGGACACCGCCATGCCCGCGACCAGCCGGGGCGGCAGCTTCTCGCCGAGGAACCGGGCGCCGAGCAGGGCGATCAGGATCGGCCCGATGTTCACGACCATCGCGGCCGTGCCCGCGTCGACCTCCTGCTCACCCCAGTTGAGCGCCACCATGTACGCGCCGAACCACAGGACCCCGGAGACCGCGATCCCCGGCCACGCGGCGCGGGGCGGCAGGCCCTCCCGCCGGACCAGCAGGACCAGGCCGAGGACCAGGGCTCCGGACAGGAGCCGGCCGAGGGCGAGCGCGCCGGGGGAGTAGGCCGCTCCGGCGCTGCGGATCGAGACGAAGGCGGAGGCCCACAGGACGACGGTGACACCGGCCGCGGCGAGGGCCAGGCGAGAGGTGGCGTGGGGCGCGGGAGCGGCGGAGGGAGGGGCGGCGGAGGTGGCGGGGGAGTCGGTCATGGAGCGACCGTAGGCCCCGGACCCTTCGGCGCTCACCGCAATATCCGCTCACCGCAGCATCGCCGGGTCGATGCCCAACGCGTCCTGGAGGGCGCGCTCCCCGGCGGGGGTCACCCGCACGGCGCGCTGCGAGCCGATCCGTACGCACCAGCCGCTGTCCAGGGCGTGGGCGCAGAGCGTGGCACCGGCGATGCCCGCGAGGTGCGGCGTGCGTTCGGTCCAGTCGAGACAGCCGCGCGCGATCGGCCGGCGCCCCCGGGGCGCCAGCGGGACGCCACGCTCCGCGAACCACTCCACGCCCCGGTCGGTGAGGGCGAAGCCGGTGTCCTGGCGCAGCAGTCCGCGTGCGGTCATGGCCTCGGTGATCGTGACCCCGAGCCTCCCGGCGAGATGGTCGTAGCAGGTCCGGCCCCGGGCCATCGCCCGCCCCGCCCCCGCCGCGCCCAGCGTCGTCGGCGGCGGTGCGGCGAGCGCGGGCCCGGACCGCGCGGCGAGGTCCTCCACGAGCTGCGCGATCCCCGGGTCGGCGAGCCGGACGTACCGGTGCCGCCCCTGCCGCTCCTCGGCGAGCACCCCGCCCGCGACGAGCTTGCCGAGGTGTTCACTGGCGGTCGACGGCGCCACGCGCGCGTGCCGCGCCAACTCCCCGGCGGTCCAGGCACGTCCGTCGAGCAGCGCGAGCACGAAGGCGGCACGGGTCTCGTCGGCGAAGAGCGCGGCGAGCGCGGCCAGGTCTTTGGATGCCATGCGTCCAGGATCGCGCGGCTACGGTTCGGCGACGGCCGAACCGTCCTTCCCGCGGGTCACTCCCGCCGGCCCCGCCTCGTACTGCAGGGCCAGCCCGTCGAGGAGCGCCCGCAGGCCCGTGTCGAAGGCGCCGTCGTCGACCTTCTGGCGGTGTTCCGCGAGCAGGTGGGCCTGTCCGAGGTGGGGGTAGTCGGCCGGGTCGTAGGCCGTCTCGTCGTCGACGAAGCCGCGCGCGAAGGAGCCCAGGGCCGAGCCGGTGACGAAGTAGCGCATCAGGGCGCCGATGTACGTCGCCTGCGCCGGGGGCCAGCCGGCCCTGACCATCGCGCCGAAGACGGCGTCGGCGACCCGCAGACCCGCCGGGCGGCGGCCGGGGCCCTGGGCGAGGACCGGGACGATGTTCGGGTGGTCGGCGAGGGCGGCGCGATAGGAGGCCGCCCAGTCGTGGAGGGCCGTACGCCAGTCGCGGCCGTCGCCCTCGTCGAACATCGACAGGTCGACCTTGGCGCTGACCGCGTCGGCGACCGCGTCCAGGATCTCGTCCTTGGTCCGGAAGTGGTTGTAGAGGGACGGCCCGCTCACCCCGAGTTCGGCCGCGAGCCGCCGCGTCGAGAGCGCCGCGAGGCCCTCGGCGTCCACGAGCGCGCTCGCCGTCTCGACGATGCGGTCTCTGCTCAGGAGGGGCTTGCGCGGTCGGGCCATGGCGCACATAGTAGGCCTGCGCGACAGAAACTAGCGGTGGTAGTTAAAGTCGCTCCGCAGCCTCTTCCGCAGTCCCTCCCAGTCCTATTCCCGAAGGTCGGTGGCGTCGTGAACCTGGAGCTCAGCGAGGAACAGGAAGCCGTGCGGCGGCTCGCCGAGGACTTCGTCGCCCGCGAGGTCACCCCGCACGCCGTCGCCTGGGACCGGGCCGAGAGCGTGGACCGCTCGATCGTGAAGAAGCTCGGAGCCGTCGGCTTCCTCGGCCTGACGCTCCCGGAGGAGTACGGCGGCTCCGGCGGCGACCACCTCTCCTACTGCCTGGTCACCGAGGAACTGGGCCGCGGCGACTCCTCCGTGCGCGGCATCGTCTCCGTCTCGCTCGGCCTCGTCGCCAAGACCGTCGCCGCCTGGGGCGACGAGGAGCAGAAGCGGACCTGGCTGCCCCGGCTCGCCTCCGGAGAGGCCCTCGGCTGCTTCGGTCTCACCGAGCCCGGCACCGGCTCCGACGCCGGCAACCTCGCCACCAGGGCGGTGCGGGACGGGGGCGCGTACGTCGTCAACGGCTCGAAGATGTTCATCACCAACGGCACGTGGGCCGACGTGGTCCTGCTCTTCGCCCGCACCGGAGACGCCCCCGGCCACAAGGGCGTCTCCGCGTTTCTCGTCCCCACCGACACCCCCGGCCTCACCCGCCGCACGATCCACGGCAAGCTCGGCCTGCGCGGCCAGGCGACGGCCGAACTGGTCCTGGAGGACGTGCGCGTCCCCGCCTCCGCGATGCTCGGCCCCGAGGGCAAGGGTTTCTCCGTCGCCATGTCCGCCCTCGCCAAGGGGCGGATGTCGGTCGCGGCCGGCTGCGTCGGCATCGCGCAGGCGGCCCTCGACGCGGCCGTGCGCTACGCGGGGGAACGGGAGCAGTTCGGCAAGCCCATCGCCTCGTACCAGCTGGTTCAGGAGCTGATCAGCGACATCGCCGTCGACGTGGACGCCGCCCGGCTGCTCACCTGGCGGGTCGCCGACCTGATCGACCGGGGCCAGGACTTCGCCACCGCCGCGTCCAAGGCCAAGCTGTACGCCTCCGAGGCCGCCGTGCGCGCGGCGAACAACGCCCTCCAGGTCTTCGGCGGCTACGGCTACATCGACGAGTACCCGGTCGGCAAACTGCTGCGCGACGCACGGGTGATGACGCTGTACGAGGGCACCAGCCAGATCCAGAAGCTGATCATCGGGCGCGCGCTGACGGGAGTGTCGGCCTTCTGAGTACGGCGCGCCGCGCGGCCTGAGTATCCGGACGGATGTGGCCCGCGCCACATCCGCCGATGCTGGGTCCATGAGCGACACACCGGTCAAGCAGCAGAACACGGCGGCCTACTACATGCAGGCGGTCATCTCCTTCGGGCTCGCGCTCGCGGCCGTGGGCATCGGCATCTTCAACCTGGAGGCGGACGCCTGGGTGCGGTCCTTCCTGGCCATCGCCGTCCTCTACCTCACGACCTCCGCCTTCACGCTCGCCAAGGTCGTCCGCGACCGCCAGGAGGCGGGCCAGATCGTCAGCCGCGTCGACCAGGCCCGCCTGGAGAAGCTCCTCGCCGAGCACGACCCGTTCCAGAAGCTGTGAGCCTCGCCGGCTCCGAGGGCGTCGACCTCTAAGCGCTTGCTCAGCTTCGTTGTATGGTGTTCGTCCTGACGACCGGCTGAGAAGAGGGCGAGCGATGAGCGCGGCGGACGCGGCGGAGGAGACGCCCGGCGGCGAGGACGCGCCGTGGGGCGAGGTCACGCCCGAGGCGGCCCGGCGGCTGCTCGTCGCGGCCGTCGAGGCGTTCGCCGAGCGCGGCTACCACGCCACCACGACCCGGGACATCGCCGGCCGCGCAGGGATGAGCCCGGCCGCGCTCTACATCCACTACAAGACCAAGGAAGAGCTGCTCCACCGGATCAGCCGCATCGGCCACGACAAGGCCCTGGAGATCCTCCGGGCCGCCGCCGACGGCGAGGGCACGGCGGGCGAGCGGCTCGCCGACGCCGTACGGTCCTTCGTGCGCTGGCACGCCGAGCGGCACACCACCGCGCGGGTCGTCCAGTACGAGCTCGACGCCCTCGGCCCCGAGCACCGCACCGAGATCGTGGCGCTGCGCCGGGAGTCCGACGCGACCGTGCGCCGGATCATCAACGAGGGCGTGGCGGCCGGGGAGTTCGACGTGCCGGACGTGGCGGGCACGACCGTCGCGGTCCTCTCCCTCTGCATCGACGTCTCGCGCTGGTTCAACGCCCAGGGCCGCCGTACGCCGGACGAGGTCGGCGCGCTCTACGCCGACCTCGTGCTGCGGATGGTCGGCGCTCAGAAGTAGTAGCGCGAGACCGACTCGGCGACGCAGACCGGCTTGTCGCCGCCCTCGCGCTCCACGGTCACGGTCGCGGTCACCTGCACCCCGCCGCCGGCCTCCCTCACCTCGGTCAGGACGGCCCCGGCGCGCAGCCGGGAGCCGACGGGCACGGGGGCGGGGAAACGGACCTTGTCGGTGCCGTAGTTGAGGCCCATCTTCATGCCCTCGACGCGCATGATCTGGGGGACGAGGGTCGGCAGGAGCGAGAGCGTGAGGTAGCCGTGCGCGATGGTCTTCCCGAACGGCCCGTCGGCCGCCCGCTCCGGGTCCACGTGGATCCACTGGTGATCACCGGTCGCGTCGGCGAACTGGTCGATCCGCTTCTGCTCGATCTCCAGCCACTCGCTGTGTCCCAGCTGCTCGCCGACGGCGGCACGCAGCTCCTCGGCGGAGGTGAAGATCCTCGGCTCAGCCATGTTTCCCTCGTCCCTTCGTGAACCTGTGACTCCTGCGTACGGTGTTTCTAAGCGCTTGCTCAGCATGTGGGGTAGGGGGCCCGCTGTCAACGGACAGTAGGGTTCGAGGGGTGCCCCAGATTCCCGAGAAGATTCATGAACTCACCGTCGGTCAGCTGTCGGCCCGAAGCGGCGCCGCGGTGTCGGCCCTGCACTTCTACGAGACCAAGGGCCTGATCGGCAGCCGCCGCACGAGCGGCAACCAGCGCCGCTACAGCCGTGACACCCTCCGCCGCGTCGCCTTCATCCGGGCCGCGCAGCGCGTCGGCATCCCGCTCGCGACCATCCGTACCGCCCTCGCCGAACTCCCCGAGGAGCGCACGCCCACCAACGAGGACTGGGCGCAGCTCTCGGCGGCGTGGCGTACCGAGCTGGACGAGCGGATCAAGCAACTCGGCAGGCTGCGGGACCATCTCAGCGACTGCATCGGCTGCGGGTGCCTGTCCCTGCAGAACTGCGTGCTGTCCAACCCCGACGACGTGATCGGCGAGCAGATCACCGGCTCGCGCCTGATGGCGGAGCGCCGCAAGGCGTGAGCCGCCGCCGGGACGCCCCGGGGCCTCCCCGGGATGCCTCGGGACTCGTCGGGCTCGCCGGGACTCGCCGGGACTCCTCGGAACGACGAAGAGGGGCCCGCCACCCCCGTGGGCGGGCCCCTCGGTCTCATCGGCTCGGGCCGGTCACTCGTACTCGGTGCCGCCCTTGCGGGTCAGGTAGGCAGGGCTGACCGCCTTGGCGATCGCACGGCCGCCGAGGACCGGGCTGTACCGCTCGGTGACCGGGCGGACCACGACCCCCTCGCGCAGGTGCAGCTCCCGCCCGGACACGGTCTCCCGGCCGCTCGCCAGCGCGAGCACCGTCTCCGGGTCGTACGGACCGGTGAACAGCCGTGGTACGAGAGGCAGTTCGCCGTCCTCCAGGACCTCGGCCGGGTCCAGCCACCGCACCTGGCCGTCGATCTCGGCCGACACGTCGAAGACCGCGTAACCGACCTGCTCGCCGCGGGCGTTCGCGCCGTACCCGAGGTCCTGCACCCCGGCCCCGTACACCTCGCCGAACAGCCCGACCCGGCTCGCGCCCAGGCGGGCGGCGAGCCGCGCCGCGACCTCGGGGACGCCGTGGCCGAGGACGGCCCGCCAGTACAGGTTCCGCGGGTCCTCCTGGAGAGCGAGGCCCTTGGCGCCGAAGCCCTTCGAGGAGACCTGGACCCGTCCGTCCTCCGCGAAGTACGTGGCGAGACAGGCCGAACCGTGCAGCTTCTCCGTCAGGACCACCGGCTCACCGGGCTCGAAGACGCCTGGATAGCGCTGGAGGTTCTCGATGTCGACCCACGGCAGCAGATCGGGCGCGACCTCCACGTCCCCGCTCATCGTCGGCGGGATCGGCGGCACCCACTTCGTGATCCCGAGCAGCTCGGCGAAGTCGGTCCCCTCGGCGGCGGCCGCGACCAGGTCCACGTCCGCCAGTGCCTTCGGGCGGCACATGAGACCCTGCGACACCTCGCCGCGCAGCCGCACCGCCTTGACGCGGTCGGAGGCCTTCCCGGCGAGCCGCCCGGTCAGCCCGAGTTCTTCGATGAGCGCCGTCGGCAGCACGGCCTGCTCCGGAATGTAGACGGCGACATCGCCACTGCGGTACGCGCCCTTCGCCACGACGGCGCGGTAGAGGCCCACTTGGGCGAGCTCCAGCGCGTCCGCGTTCGGGTGGGCGTGGACGGCCAGTGTTTCGGCGGTGACGCGCAGCGTCGACATGTCAGTGCTCCGGAGACTCGGTTGGTGTTCTCGTCGCAGCACACTCTGCGGTAATCGAACGGACCCGGGCCACCGAATTCCGCACCGCCGGCCTCTCAACAGGTCAGGCCGGCCGGGCCGGTCAGACCGTCCGGGCCGAGGGCGGCCGCCACGAGCTGGGCGTTGGACGCGGCGGGACTGCCGTCGGGCAGCAGCAGCGTGTCCTCCAGCCCGATCCGTGTGTCCAGGCCGAGGCGGCGCGCCAGCCGCAGCACCGGCCACGCGCCGCCGTCCTCGCCGTGCAGAAGGACCGGCGGCCCCTCGGGGGAGCCGGCCAGTGTCGCGAGCAGCGCGAGGGCCGTGGACTCGGCGGTCGCGGCGACGGGGTCGGTCACCTCCGCCAGGATCCGCAGCACCCGGGGCGCCAGCGGCGAGGCGAGGAACCGCGCGGGCCCTTCCGTACCGGACCACAGCCCCGCCTCCACGCCCACGCCCCGTCCGAGGAGCGCCGCCGCGAGTTCCTCCGCGCCCGGCTCGTGCCAGTTCACGGACGCGTGGTCGGGCAGGACCGTCCAGGCGCGGACCCGTTCCACCCGCCGGACGGGATCGGGCTCGGCCCAGGCGCCCGTCGTGACGCCCACCGGGACGTCGACGGCGTCCCGGATCGCCGTCAGGGTCTCCGCCAGGACCCGCGGCGACAGCGAGTGGCTCCCGCACGGCGTCCTGGGGTGCACATGGACGTCCACCGCGCCCGCCGCGACCGCCCGCGCGGCCTCCTCCGCCATCGCACCCGGCGACATCGGCACCGCGGCCGAATCCCCGGGCCCCCGCGTCCCGTTGAGACAGACCTGGATCACCATGCTCCCCCTCCACGGTCCCCCGTGGTCCCCGTGCCCCCGTGGTCCCCCGTGCCCCCGTTGCCCCGTTGCTCGTCACACACGTTCGTCGTTCCCGGTCACGCGCCGTTCCTCAGGCGACGGAGGCCAGCCGGGGCATCGCCCCGCTCCGGGCCCGCGTCAGCGCCCCGGCCGTCAGCACCGCACGGGGTACGACCACCCCGCACTCCCCGCACACGGGGCCGAACCACGGCTCGTCGGCCAGATCCGGCCGCCACTCGATACGGTCCCCCGCGCACACCGGGCACCGCTCCCCGGGCCCGGACTCGAGTGCGGCGATCAGCCGCCGCAGCACCTCCGCCAGCGGCTCCGAGGGATGGACCGCCGGGTCGTCGCAGCGGGCCACCCCGTTGCCGCCCCAGGTCCGCCGGTGCCAGTCGTCGAGCGCGCCCGGTCGGCGCAGCCCGTCGTGCTTCTCGCGCCGTCGCCGCGCCGCGAACTCCTTCTCGTACGCGAGCCATACCGCCCGCGCCTCCTCCAGCTCCTCCAGCGCGGCCACCAGCCGCCCCGGATCGAGCTCCCGGTCCTCGGGCCCGAACCTGTGCCGATGGCACAGATGGTCCCAGGTCGCGCGGTGCCCGTACGGCGCGAACCGCTCCAGGCACTTGCGCAGGGAGTACCTCCGCAGCGCCGTGTCACTGCCGGTGTCGCGCACCTGTCTCGCAAGACTCCGGAAACCCGCCATTGCTCCGCACCTCCGTCGCTGGTACTTCGGCGTCAAGGACGTTATGGAATGGACGAACGACCGGCCCTTCGTGTTCCATCGAAAAATCGATGGGGCCCATCAGAGGCGCACGGGGGGACGTTGATGCACGACGTGAAGGCGGGACTCGCAACCAGTCCCGCCCTCCCCGATCACCTCTTCGCCCACCTCGCGAGGACCGGTGACGAGGACGTCCGTTACGACCTGACCTGCCGCGACGACCTCACCGAGGACCAGGCGCGCAGCCTGCGCGCGTACGACGACGTGGACCTCTGGACCCTCGTCGCGCGCGCCAGGGTCCCCTGGGCCGAGGTCCCGCGCGACACCCCCGACCTTCTGCTCGCCGCCGCCCGGGCCGGCACGGCGCCGGAGTCGGCGGTACGCGAGCTGGCCGCCCACCCGGACCCGGAGGTCCGCGCCGAACTCGTCGACGACGTCGAGGGCCTCCCGCCCGACGTCCTGGCCGCTCTCGCGCGCGACCCCGACCCGACCGTCGCCGAGCGGGCCGCGGGCGTTCCCGAGCTGCCCGCCGACCTCGCCGGAGAACTCGCCCGCCACTCCCATGTGGTGGTCCGGGTGAGCCTCGCGGCCAACTCGCACGTCCCGCCCCTCCTGCTCGGCGCGCTCCTCGCCGACGGCGGTCGGCCCGCGCCCACCCGCTG
>NZ_JBEZNQ010000107.1:0-21442 GCF_040653315.1 Streptomyces sp. NPDC047981
CGGTGCCGGCACCGGTCAGGGCCGCCCGTCGGCGTCCGGTACCGGCACCAGCGCGAAGCCCTCCCGGTCGGGGCCCGCGTCGGCGACGCGCGTCCCGTCGGGTCCCCAGCCGCCGCTCAGGCCCACGCAGGGGCCCGCCTCGCAGACGCCGACGAGGTTGGCCAGGACCACGTGCAGGCCGAAGTCCCGGGCCCGTACCGGATACACCTTCTCGAAGGAGTCGTTGTCGGGGTCGAGCGCGGAACTCGCCAGATAGACCGCGCAGCCGTCGGCGGCGGCCCGCTCGGCGATGTCGGGGAAGCGGTTGTCGTAGCAGGTGGCGAGCGCGAAACGGACCCCGTCGAGGGTGAAGCGGCCGTCGGTCGTGCCCGCGGCGAAGACCTCGTTCTCGACGCCGTGCAGATGCGACTTGTCGTAGCGGGCGAGCAGTCCGCCCTCCGGGCCGACGACCAGCGAGGTGATCCCGGGCCTGCCCTCCGCCGTGCGCACAGGGCCGTTGACGACCGCCGCGGCGCCCGCGTCGCGGCAGGCGTCCCTGACCGGGTCGAGGCGCACGTCGTCCTCGGTGAGACAGAGCGACGGGGTGGCGCCGATGAGGGTCGGTTCGTAGCCGGAGAGGGCCAGCTCGGGGAGGACGACCACCCGGGCGCCCTCGGCGCCGGCCCCTCGGATCAGGCCGGCCACGGTACGGACGTTGGCCTCGACGTCCCCGGCGACCGGGGCGAACTGTGCGGCAGCGACGATCATGACCCTCATCATCCCACCCGCCGTCTCAGCGGGCCCCGGCGGCCACCGCGAGGATCGACCGGACCTGGGCGATGATGTCGAGCCGGTTGCGGACGAACTCCGGGTCCGTGACCGTGCCCGTCGCGGGGTCCGTGTTGCCCGCGCCGAACTGCAGGACCGGGGTGTGGACATGGCCGCCGGGCAGCCCGGGCAGGCCGAGCCGGTCGCGCAGCAGGGTCGCGCGGTAGGCGATCTCGTTGGAGAGGTAGTTCCCGCCGCCGCCCGCCCGGGCCGTGGAGCCCGCCGTCGGACCGTCCGGGCGGTCCACGGGCCCGGTCCCGCCCGCCGGGATCTCGGTCACCCCGGTGTTGTCCCGCACCGGGAACGGCCCGGTGCCCGCCGCGACGATCGCGGTGTACGGCAGGGTCGTCGCCGTCCACTGCGGCTGCGTGGCAGGGTCGGCGACCGGGACGGTCTCGGTGCGCGCGAGGTTCGCGTTGTCGGGGAAGCCGCCCCGCCAGGCCCCGTTGAACCGCTCGATGTCGAAGCGGCCGATCCGGCCCTGGCTGACGGTGGTGAAGAGGTCCACCTCCGGCAGGTGCCCGCGCAGCGTCCGCTCGACGGTGCCGTCCGCGAAGTCCTGCCAGCGGACGGGGAAGACGGCCGTCTCGACCCGGGCGAGGCCGCCGTCCGCCGTCCTGATCAAGGCGCCGTCCAGGGCCAGCGCGGTGGCGCCGGACGGATTGCTGATCCGGACGTCCCGGTCGAGCGTGAACGGGTCGAAGCCGGTCAGCAGGATCCGCTTCACCCCCTTGCCGACCGGGAAACGGATCGCGTCCTGACCGCGCGAGGAGCGCTCCAGGCGGTCGAGCAGCCGCGCCCTGCCCGCCTCGCCGACCGTGAACTCGGGCTGCCAGAGCCACAGTTCACGGGTGAGGGCGAGCCGTGCCCAGTACAGCGGGCGGTCGTCGTCCTTGCTGAGGTCCCCGCGCACCCGGCGCCCCTGGGCCCGGTCGACGGCGTCCCGCCAGAGCCGCTCCCCGTGCCGTACGACGGCCCGCTCGGCCTCTCCGTACGACTCCGACCCGGCCAGCGCGCGGGCGAACTCCGGTGCCGCGGCGGCGAATCCGCCGCGCCGCAGGATCTCCTGGGGCGCGGCCCGGTCGAGCCGCGCCTCCTCCACGGGCACCGGGGCCGCGGCCGTGGCGGGCGGCGCGCCGAGCGTCAGGGCGGCGGTGGTCAGCGCGAGACCGAGCGCTGCGGAACGTGAACGGGACAGCACGGGCGGGACCTCCGTCGGGTCGGAAACCGGCCCGCGCAGTATCCCGGCTCACCGGCAACTCCCGCTACAGCGCCCTCACTTGTCGCTCTCCTCGTCGGTCGCCTTCTTGCGGGCCGTCTCCTCGCCGACCGCCCCCTCGCCGACCGTCCCGTCGTCGATCGCCCCCTCGCCGATCGCCCCCTCGCCGACCGTCCCCTCGTCGTTCCGCTCGTCGCCGTGCAGCAGCCGCAGGAAGTCCCGGAACGCCCCGGGCATGTCCACAGCGGCCGGGTCGAGCAGCCACTGGTACTGGAGCCCGTCCATCACGGCCGTCAGGATCGGCGCCGCCCGCTCCGGCGTGAGCCCGCTCGGCAGCCGCTCGCCGAACTCCAGCCGCAGCACGGTCGCCATCTCCGCGCGGACCTGGGTGTAGCGCTCGGTGAAGAACCGGCGGGCCGGGTGCTCCTCGGTCACGCTCTCGCCGAGCAGGGCCGAGAAGGTCTGCACGATCCCCGGCCGCATGGCGTTGTACTCGACGAGCGAGTCGATCAGGTCGAGCCGCCAGCCCTCGCGGGAGCCCGCGCCGCTCGTGTCCCACTTGTCGCGCTCCGCGAGCACGGCGACGAGCAGGGCCTCCTTCGTGGGGAAGTAGTGCAGCAACCCCTGCTGCGTCAGGCCGACCCGCTCCGCGACCGCGCCGAGCGACGCGCCCCGGTAGCCGCGCTCGGCGATCACTTCGAGGGCCGCGCGCACGATGTCCGCGCGCCGCTCCTCGCTCCTGGCCCGCACCATCGCCGTGGCCCCCTCTCCGTGTCGTCAGCAGGACCGTACGGCATGACATGATTACGAAACAATAACGTAACCTACCGATCTACAGGCAACGGGTCCACCATGGGCCGCACACCACGTCAACGAGGAGGCACGGCCATGGCGGAGAACAGTGCGGCGATCGGCGCGGCGGGCGGCGAGGACGGCGCGGCCGGCGCGGAGAGCACGCGTGAGCAGGCCGTCGAGACGGCGCTCGGCAAGCTCGACCTGGACACCAAGGCCCGGCTGCTCGGCGGCCAGGACATGTGGTCCCTGCCTGCCGTGCCCGAGATCGGCCTGCGGTCGATCGTGATGTCGGACGGCCCGATCGGCGTCCGGGGCGTCCGCTGGACCGCCGACGACCCCTCCGTCGCCCTGCCCTCGCCGACCGCCCTCGCCGCCTCCTGGGACCCGGCCCTCGCGCGCCGCGCCGGCCACCTGCTCGCCCAGGAGGCCCGCCGCAAGGGCGTCCACGTCCTCCTCGCCCCCACCGTCAACCTGCACCGCACCCCGCTCGGCGGCCGCCACTTCGAGGCCTACAGCGAGGACCCGTACCTCACCGGAGCCATCGGCACCGGCTACGTCCAGGGCGTCCAGGACGGCGGCGTCGGCACCACCGTCAAGCACTACGTCGGCAACGACGCCGAGACCGACCGCTTCACCGTCGACAGCGTCATCGCCCCCCGCCCGCTCCGCGAGCTCTACCTCGCGCCCTTCGAGGCCATCGTCAAGAACGCCCACCCCTGGGGCATCATGACCGCCTACAACCAGGTCAACGGCGTGACCATGACCGAGCACAGGTACCTGGTCAACGAGGTGCTGCGCGGCGAGTGGGGCTTCGACGGCTACAACGTCTCCGACTGGATGGCCGCCCGCTCCACCAAGGGCGACATCGAGGGCGGCCTCGACGTCGCCATGCCCGGCCCGCAGACCGTCTACGGCGAGGCGCTCGCCGCCGCCGTCCGGGCCGGCGAGGTCGAGGAGTCGGCCGTCGACGCGGCCGTACGGAACGTGCTGCGGCTCGCCGCCCGCGTCGGCGCCCTCGAAGGTGCCCCGCCGGTCGTCACCGAGCCCCCGGCCGCCCTCGACGGCGACGCGCTCGCCCGCGAGATCGCCCGCCGGGGCGTCGTTCTCGTACGGAACGAGAACGGCGCGCTGCCCCTCGCGGGCGGAGGCACCGTCGCCCTCTCCGGCGCCGCCGCCCGCGACGCCAGGATCCTCGGCGGCGGCTCGGCCCAGGTCTTCCCCGACCACACCGTCTCCCCGCTCGACGGCCTCACCGCCGCCCTGCCCGACGGCGCCCTCACCTTCACCCTCGGCGCCGACCCGAGCGACGAACTCACCCCGGCCGGCTCGGTCTCATCGGGGTTCAGCCTCCGCGCCGTCTGCCGGGGCGCCGACGGCACCGTCCTCGGCGAGGGCTCCCTGCCCAACGGCCAGGTCCAGTGGATCGGCGACGACCTGCCGGCCGGCGTCACCCACGAGGCCCTGCACTCCATCGAGATCACCGGCACCTTCACCCCGCGCGAGTCCGGCGAGCACTCCTTCGGCACCCGCGGCCTCGGCGCCCTCACCCTCCGCGTCGCCGGGGAGACCGTCTTCGACGGCCTCCAGGCCATGGGCCCCGAGAGCGACCCCTTCGAGGCGTTCTTCGGCTCTCCCGTCGAGCGCGCCAAGGTCGCCCTCGCCGCGGGCGAGAGCGTCGAGGTCTCCCTGCTCCACCCGCTGGACAAGGAGTTCGCGGCGCCGCTGCCGGCCGTCATGTTCTCCTTCGTCCACCTCGGACCGCGCCGCGACCCCGACGAACTGATCGCCGAAGCCGTCGAGGCCGCCCGCGCCGCCGACACCGCCGTCGTGGTCGTCGCCACCACCGAGCGCGTCGAGTCCGAGGGCTTCGACCGCAAGGACCTCGCCCTGCCGGGCCGCCAGGACGAGCTGGTCCGGGCCGTCGCCGCCGCCAACCCGAACACCGTGGTGGTCGTCAACGCCGGCTCCCCGGTCGAGATGCCCTGGCGCGAGGACGTCGCCGCGATCCTGCTCAGCTGGTTCCCCGGCCAGGAGGGCGGCGCCGCGCTCGCCGACGTCCTCACCGGCGCCGCGGAGCCCGGTGGCCGGCTCCCCACCACCTGGCCCGTCGCCCTCGCCGACGTCCCGGTCACCGAGGTCACCCCCACCGACGGCGAACTCGCCTACACCGAAGGGGTGTTCATCGGCTACCGCGCCTGGGACAAGGCCGGCGCCACCCCCGCGTACGCCTTCGGCCACGGCCTCGGCTACACCACCTGGGACTACGACTCCCTCGAAGTCACCCCGACCGCCGCGAAGGTCAGGATCACCAACACCGGCACCCGCACCGGCCGCGAGGTCGTCCAGATCTACCTGGCGCCGAACGCGGACACCGTGGAGCGCCCGGCCCGCTGGCTCGCCGCCTTCGCGAGCGTCGAGGCGGGACCCGGCGAGAGCGTCGAGACCGAGATCCCGCTGCCCGCCCGCGCCTTCGAGATCTGGGACGAGGAGGCCGACGGCTGGGCGCGCGTCACCGGAACGTACGAGGTCAGGGCCGCGCACTCGCTCACCGACACCCGCCTCACGGCCACGCTGGACATCTGATCCCGCGTCCCCTCAAGACTGGCCCCGGGGCGGAACCTGACAACCGCCCCGGGGCTGAGCCGCTAGGGGGTGTCTCGTCGATCAGGCCGGGCTCGCGGGGTCTGGCACGCACTCCCCCAAGCTCTTCGAGCAGGGGGGACCCCCACGCCGCGTTGTCGTCACTCGCCGACGCTCCGCGTCGACTCCCTCCTCCGCCTTGCGATCGCACGCACCAGACCCCGCTCCCTGATCCGGCCTGATCGACGAGACACCCCCTAGCGCGTACCGAAGCGGAAGACGGTCTCCGAGGCGTACACCTCGCCCGGCCGCAGCACCGCCGAGGGGAACTCCGGCCGGTTCGGAGTGTCCGGGAAGGCCTGCGTCTCCAGGGCGACCCCGCCGAGGTCCGGGTTCGCGTACACCTGCAGACCGGGCTCGGTGGTCTCCACCGTCACCGTCCGGCCGGTGGACGGCGCGTACAGCTCGGCCGCCGGCGAACCGTCGCCGTCCAGGACGAAGTTGTGGTCCAGCGGTACCGACAGCGGCCCGCCGTCGCGGAAGTCCAGCTCCGTGCCCGTGACCTCGGCGAACTCCCCGGTCGGGATGCCCGTCGGGTCCGTCGGCGTGTACCGCCCGGCGGCCACCCGCAGCGCGTGCGCCCCGCCGCCGAGCCTCCAGTACGTGTGGTTGGTCAGCGCCACGACCGTCGGCGCGTCGGTCTCGGCCCGGTAGCCGATCCGCAGCGCGCCGCCGGCGTCGAGGGTGTACGTCACCGCGACCGCGAGCCGGCCGGGGAAGCCCTCCTCGCCGTCCGGGCTCACCCGGGAGAGCCGTACCCCGCCCTGGCCCTCCTCCGCGTCCCACACCCGCTTGTCGAAGCCGCGCTCCCCGCCGTGCAGGCAGTGCGGCCCACCGTTGCGGGGGAGCCGGTGGGTCCGGCCGTCCAGGGTGAAGGACCCGCCCGCGATCCGGTTGGCGTACCGCCCCACCAGGGCGCCGAAGTACGGCTCCGGATGCTTCAGATAGCCCGTCAGCTCCGGGAACCCGAGCACCACCTCGTCCGGCACACCGTCCCGGTCCGGCGCCACGACCGACTGCACGATGCCGCCGTACGTCAGCACCCGCACCCGCACGGCGTCCCGCTGCAGGGTCCAGCGCGTGACGTCCGTACCGTCGACCGCGCCGAAGGGCTCACCCGTGATCCTCATGATCCGGAACCCTACGCGGGCGGCTCCGGCGCCGTCACCTGGCGATGCGCCAGCTCCGCGAGCCGTGCCTGCCCGTTCCTGCTGGGGTGGAACCAGTCCCACCTGCTCAGCTGCTCGCCGTCGAAGGGGAAGCCGAACACCGCGCCGCCGTCGTACCGGCAGCGCAGGTCCTTGGCGCAGACCTCCTGGAGCGTCCGGTTGTACGCGACGACCCGGTCCCGCACGGACGTCCGGCGCTTCTCGGCGGAGGCGCTCAGGTCCTCCGGGTCGGCCAGCATCGAGCCGCAGATGCCCAGATTCCAGATCTCCCGGCGCAGGGTGCTGTCCTTGCCGGACGCCCAGAGCCGCTTCAGGTCCGGCACGCTCGACACGTACACGTGCGCCTTCGGCGCGGTCCTCCGCAGCATCGCGAGCGAGGCCTCGAAGTCCGCGCGGAACTCCGCGACCGGCGTCATCAGTTCGGCCCGGTCCCGGCACGCGTCGTTGGCGCCCATCATCACCGTCACCAGCTCGGGCTTCCGGGCGCCCGCGCGAGCCATCTGCTCGGGCAGCTCGGCCATCCGCGCGCCCGTCTTCGCCAGGTTCCAGCTGCGCTCGGAGACCCGCTCCGGGCCGAGCAGCCGCAGGGCCAGGCTGTTGACCCGGGTGTCCGTGCCGGTCGCCCAGGACGCCTCCGGGCAGTCCGAGAGGATCGTGCAGGCGTCGAAGGCCCGGGTGATCGAGTCGCCGACGGCGGCGACGGAGGCGGGGGTGCGGTCCCAGACGGGGGTGGGGGTGGGCGTCGGCTTCGGGGCGGCGCGCTCGGGCTCGCCGGTCTCACACCCCGTCAAGGTGCCCGCGCACAGCAGTGCCACGGCACCCGCCGCGGCGAGGCCGGTCCGGAATCGTCGTGTACCGCGCATCCCCTGCCCCCGTTTCCCGCCCGGTCGCGTCCTGGCGAGTGAAAGCTTCGTGTCCACCGGCCCCCGGACCGACCGTACGTCACCCCAAGGACGGTGCGGCACGGTAGCTTTTCCCCCGTCGAACCAGAGGCACCTTTGCCAGTCGGCTCCGGTAAATTACATCACGTCACATGCTGTCCCTTTTTCGGGGGTTTACGGAGTTTGACTCCCGATGCTGTTTACTGAGGCCGCTGGGAAAAGGCGAACCTCGTCCCACACTGGAGGTCCCGGTGACGACACGTGGAGTCCTGTACGTACACTCCGCACCGCGCGCGCTGTGCCCACACGTCGAATGGGCGGTCGCGGGTGTCCTCGGTGCGAGGGTCCAGCTCGACTGGATCCGCCAGCCGGCGTCTCCCGGCACGTGGAGAGCCGAGTTCTCCTGGCAGGGCGAGACCGGTACGGCCTCCAAACTGGCCTCCGCGCTGCGCGGCTGGCAGATGCTCCGCTTCGAAGTCACCGCGGAACCCTGCCCGACCGCCGAGGGCGAGCGCTACAGCGCCACCCCGGAACTGGGCATCTTCCACGCTGTCACCGGCATGCACGGCGACATCCTGATCCCGGAGGACCGCCTGCGGGCCGCCCTCGCCCGCTCCGTGCGCGGCGAGACGGAGCTGGAGGCGGAGATCGCCAAGCTCCTCGGCAAGCCCTGGGACGACGAACTGGAACCCTTCCGCTACGCAGGCGAGGGCGCCCCGGTCCGCTGGCTCCACCAGGTCGTCTGACCCCGCTCCAGACACGCCGAAGGCCCACCCCGGACGGGGGTGGGCCTTCGGCGTGAAGCCGGCCCCCACGACGTGGCGGAGGCCCACCCCGTGTGTGGAGTGGGCCTCGCTTGTTGCTTCGGGTCAGACGGTGCGGAACGCGAGCACCACGTTGTGGCCGCCGAAGCCGAACGAGTTGGCCCCTTCCGCGTGCGCCCCTCGCACCGCTGCGCGGGCTTCGGAGCGCTGTGCCGGACTCCGTCCGGCGGACGTGGCGGAGGCCCACCCCGTGTGTGGAGTGGGCCTCGCTTGTTGCTTCGGGTCAGACGGTGCGGAACGCGAGCACCACGTTGTGGCCGCCGAAGCCGAACGAGTTGTTGATCGCCGCGATCGTGCCCTGGGGCAGCTCGCGGGGCTCGTCGCGGACGATGTCCGCCTCGACGTCCGGGTCGAGGTCGTCGATGTTGATCGTCGCCGGGGCCAGGCGGTGGTGCAGGGCCAGGACCGTCGCGACGGTCTCGATGCCGCCCGCGCCGCCGAGCAGGTGACCCGTCATCGACTTCGTCGCGGAGATCGCGACGTGGTCCAGGTCGTCGCCCAGCACCTTGCGCAGCGCCTTGATCTCGGCGACGTCACCCTGCGGCGTCGACGTCGCGTGCGCGTTGAGGTGGACGACCTCGGAGGGCTTCAGGTCCGTCGAGTCCAGCAGGTTCTGCATCGCGGCCGCGATGCCCCGGCCGGTCGGCTCGGGCTGCGCGATGTGGTGGGAGTCGGCCGACAGACCCTGGCCGAGCACCTCGCAGTAGATCCGCGCGCCACGGGCCTTCGCGTGCTCCTCGGACTCGAGGATCACCACGCCCGCGCCCTCGCCGAGCACGAAGCCGTCACGGCCCGTGTCGTACGGACGCGAGGCCTTCGTCGGCTCGTCGTTGTTCTTGGACATCGCCATCATGTTGGCGAAGGCCGCGATCGGCAGCGGGTGGATCGCCGCCTCGGTGCCGCCGGCCACGACCACGTCGGCCCGGCCGGTACGGATCATCTCGACGGCGTAGCCGATCGCCTCGGCACCCGACGCGCACGCCGAGACCGGGGTGTGGACGCCCGCCCGGGCGTTCACCTCCAGGCCGACGTTGGCGGAGGGGCTGTTCGGCATCAGCATCGGCACGGTGTGCGGGGACACGCGGCGGACGCCCTTGTCCTTCAGCACGTCGTACTGGTCCAGCAGAGTCGTGACACCGCCGATACCGGAGGCGATGACGGAGCCGAGCCGCTCGGGCGCGATGCTCTCGTCCTCGCCGGCCGGGGCGGTGTAGCCCGCGTCGGCCCACGCCTCACGGGCCGCGATCAGCGCGAACTGCGCCGAGCGGTCCAGCTTGCGGGCGAGCGGGCGGGGCAGAACATCGCCCGGGTCCACGGCCGCGAGGGCCGCGATCTGGACCGGCAGTTCGGCGAATCGTTCGCCCTCGAGAGGCTTGACGCCGGAGCGTCCCGCGATCAGACCTTCCCAGGTCGATGCGGAGTCGCCACCCAGCGGTGTGGTTGCGCCGATACCGGTGACGACCACGGTGCGATTGGTCGAGCTCACAGGAATTCTTTCTCCACGTGTGTGATGGTCGAAATACGGCGCCACCGCCGGGTGGCTGACCGAGTCAGCAGGGGCCGAATCAGCCCTGGTGCTTCAGGATGTAGTCGGTCGCGTCGCCGACCGTCTTGAGGTTCTTGACGTCCTCGTCCGGGATCTTGACCTCGAAGCGCTCTTCGGCGGCCACAACGACCTCGACCATGGACAGCGAGTCGACGTCCAGGTCGTCGGTGAAGGACTTGTCCAGCTGGACGTCCTCGGTCGGGATGCCGGCGATCTCGTTCACGATCTCGGCGAGACCTTCGACGATCTCTTCCTGGGTGAAGGCCATGTTGGCGCTCCTTCTGTGATTGCTTCGGTAAAGGGCTTCCGGAAGATCCGGAGTTGCCTAGGGGAGAGTAACGACCGACGCGGCGAAGACGAGACCCGCCCCGAAGCCGATGATGAGCGCCGTATCGCCGCTCTTCGCCTTTCCGGTCGCCAGAAGCCGCTCCATCGCGAGCGGAATCGAGGCGGCCGAGGTGTTGCCGGTGGTCTCGACGTCACGGGCGACCGTGACGTGCTCCGGCAGCTTGAGGGTCTTCACCATCGAGTCGATGATCCGCATGTTCGCCTGGTGCGGGATGAAGACGTCAAGGTCGTCCGCCGAGATTCCGGCGGCGTCCAGCGCCTGCTGGGCGACCTTCGCCATCTCGAAGACGGCCCAGCGGAAGACCGCCTGACCCTCCTGCGTGATGGCGGGGAACTTGATCTCGCCCTGCTGGTTGAGGGGGAGCTTGGAGACGTCGCCGACCTGGAACTCGTTCCAGGGGACGGTCTGCTTGATCGTCTCGGACTTGTCGCCCTCCGAACCCCAGACCGTGGGGCCGATGTGCGGCTCGTCGGAGGGGCCGACCACGACCGCGCCGGCGCCGTCGCCGAACAGGAAGGCCGTCGCGCGGTCCTCCAGGTCGGTCAGGTCGCTCAGCCGCTCGACGCCGATGACGAGGACGTACTCCGCCGAACCCTCGACGATCATGCCCTTGGCGAGCGTCAGGCCGTAGCCGAAGCCCGCGCAGCCGGCGGAGATGTCGAACGCGGCCGGCTTGCCCGCGCCGATCTTGTCGGCGATCTCGGTGGCGACGGCCGGGGTCTGCTTGAAGTGCGAGACCGTGGAGACGACGACGGCGCCGATCTGCTCCGGGGTGATCCCGGCGTCGGCGATGGCCTTGCCGGAGGCCTCGACGGACATCGCGGTCACGGTCTCCTCGGGGGAGGCCCAGTGACGGGTGGCGATGCCGGAGCGCGAGCGGATCCACTCGTCGGACGAGTCGATCGTCTCGAGGATCACCTCGTTCGGCACGACCCGGGTGGGGCGGTAGCCGCCGACACCCATGATCCGCGCGTACGGGGCGCCCTTGCTGGGCTTGATCTTCGACATGCTCTACGGCTCCTTACTCAGGCTGCAGTGTGCTCGGCGACGAGCGTGCGGGCCGCGTCGAGGTCGTCGGGGGTCTTCAGGGCGACGGTCGGCACGCCCGGAAGCGCGCGCTTGGCAAGACCGGTCAGGGTGCCGCCGGGGCACACCTCGATCAGTGCCGTCACGCCCAGCTCCTTGAAGGTCTCCATGCACAGGTCCCAGCGGACCGGGTTGGCGACCTGTCCGACGAGGCGGGCGATGACCTCCGCGCCCTCGGTGACGACCTGGCCGTCCTTGTTGGAGACGTAGCGCACCTGGGGGGCGGAGACCGTGAGCTCCTTCGCCGCCGCCTCCAGCGTCGCCACCGCCGGTGCCATGTGGTGCGTGTGGAACGCGCCGGCGACCTTCAGCGCCACGACACGGCGGACGCCCTCGGGCTTGTCCGCCTCCAGGGCGGCCAACTGCTCCAGGGTTCCGGCGGCCACGATCTGGCCGGCGCCGTTGACGTTGGCCGGGGTCAGGCCGAGCTTCTCGAGGTGCGGAACCGTCACTTCGGGGTCGCCGCCGAGCAGCGCCGACATGCCGGTCTCGGTGATCGCGGCCGCCTCGGCCATGGCGAGGCCACGCGTCCGTACGAGACGCAGGGCGGCGGTGTCGTCGAGGACGCCCGCGAACGCGGCGGCGGTGATCTCGCCCACGCTGTGGCCCGCGACGGCGCCGGGGGCGACGTCACCGAGCGCGGCGGCGGAGAGCAGGCCCGCGGCGACGAGCAGCGGCTGGGCCACCGCGGTGTCACGGATCTCGTCCGCGTCGGCGTTCGTGCCGTAGTGGACGAGGTCGAGCCCGATGGCATCGGACCAGGCCGCGACACGGTCGGCGGCACCGGGGAGTTCGAGCCAGGGAGTCAGGAAGCCGGGCGTCTGAGCGCCTTGGCCGGGAGCGACGAGTACGAGCACCCTCACACTCTCTCTTGGGGACGGCTCCGAGCGCCCGTGGGGACTAGGACGAAGAACCGTCGGGGGAATTGTTGGTGTTCGACAAAAGTCTAGGACTGCGAATCACCGTCGGCCAAGCGCCCCAGAATGAGGGCGATCCGCAGAGTGAAAGCGGACCGGACATCGGAGGGTGACCAACCGGTGACGTCTGTCACACGTCGAAGCCGGTAGCGCACGGTGTTCGGGTGGACGAAGAGCATCCTCGCCGCGCCTTCCAGGCTGCTGGCCTGTTCCAGATAGACACTCAGAGTTTCCAGCAGCGCCGATCCCGCTTCCTCCAGCGGTCTGTAGATCTCCTCCACCAACTGCTCGCGGGCAGAAGGGTCGGAGGCGATGGCGCGCTCCGGCAGGAGATCGTCCGCGAGGACCGGCCGCGGGGCGTCCTGCCAGGCCGAGCATGCCTTCAGTCCCGCGGCGGCGGCCTGCGCGGACCGGGTCGCGGCCAGCAGGTCGGGGACGACGGGCCCCGCGACGACCGGACCGGCGGCGTACGGCCCGATCAGGGCCTTGGCGACGGCGAGCGGGTTGTCGTTGCCGCCGGCGATGACGACGAGCCGGTCGCCGAGGACGCCGGTGAGGACCTGGAGCTTGGCGTGCCGGGCGGCGCGGCGGATCGCCTCGACGGTCAGCTCGCTGTCGCCGTCGGGGGCGGTGCCGAGGACGACGCAGACGTGGTCGGGCGAGTTCCAGCCGAGCGCCGCGGCCCGGGAGACGGCGCCCTCGTCGGCCTCCCCGGAGAGGACCGCGTTGACCACGAGGGACTCCAGGCGGGCGTCCCAGGCGCCGCGGGCCTCCGCGGCCTGGGCGTAGACCTGGGCGGTCGCGAAGGCGATCTCGCGGGCGTAGACGAGGAGGGCCTCGCGGAGGATGGACTCGTCGCCGGGGGCGGCGACCTCCTCGATCGCCGACTCCATGACCTCGATGGTGGTACGGACCATCTCGACGGTCTGGCGCAGCGTGATCGCCCGGGTCAGCTCGCGCGGCGCGGTGCCGAAGACGTCGGTCGAGATGGCCTGCGGGGTCTCCGGGTGCCGGAACCACTCGGTGAACGCGGCGATGCCCGCCTGGGCGACCAGGCCGATCCACGACCGGTTCTCGGGCGGCATCGCCCGGTACCACGGCAGCGTCTCGTCCATGCGGGCAATGGCGTTGGCGGCGAGCCGCCCGGAGGACTGTTCGAGGCGCTTCAGGGTCGCGGAGTGCGGGTGAGCGGCGTTCGTGGGTTCAGGCACGGGGACAAGACTGCCTTATCGGGACGCCCGGGTGCGGGGTCGGGGCCGTTTCCCCGTGCGGTGGGGCGCCGTGCGACGGGGCGTCCGCGCTCCGGCCGGTGCGGCTACCGTTTGCCCGTGATTCGTATCCAGCGTGCCGGTGACCGCTACCCCGGGGGCGAGGCGGCGGCCGGGATCGAGACGCGGCACGCGTTCTCCTTCGGGCCGCACTACGACCCCGACAACCTCCGCTTCGGCGCCGTGCTCGCCTGCAACGAGGAGCGGCTCGCGCCCGGGGCCGGCTTCGCCGAGCACCGGCACCGGCACACCGAGATCGTCACCTGGGTGGTCGAGGGCGAGCTGACCCACCACGACACGGCCGCCGGCCGTACGACGGTCGTCCGCCCCGGGGACCTGCAGCGGCTCAGCTCCGCCGGCGGCGTACGGCACGAGGAGCGCAACGACGGCGACGTGCCGCTGGTCTTCGTCCAGATGTGGCTCGCCCCGCTGGAGCCGGGCGGCGACCCCGCGTACGAGATCGTCCGGGGCATCGCCGACTCCACTCCGTACGCCCTCCCGGAGGCGGCCGCGATGCTCCACGTCCGGCGCCTGGAGCAGGGCGAGCGCACGGCCGTCCCGGACGCGGAGCTGATCTACGCGCACGTGGTGCGCGGCACGGTCCGCCTCGACGGAGCGGAGCTCGCCCCCGGTGACGCGGCCCGCGTCACCGACGCGCGCGGCCTCGCGGTCCTGGCCACCTCGGACGCGGAACTCCTCCTCTGGGAGATGCGCGCCGCCCCCTGAGCCGCGTGCGGGGGTCGCACCGCCCGGCTGCGCACCGCGTGCTGCTCGGGCCCGGACCGCCCGCCCCGGCGTCCAGCGCCCACCCCCGTCAGCGAGCCGCCGCGCTCTTCGCCCTCCACTGCTCCCAGCTCAGGTTCCACGCGCCGAAGCCGTTGCCCTCCGCGACCGTGCCCTTGGTGTCCGCGCCCTTGATCTCGAAGGGGTCGCCCGCGCGGACCTGGCCGTAGAACCACGCCGCGTCGGCGTCGCTCATGCCGATGCAGCCGGAGCTCTTGTTCGCGCGGCCGAAGTACGCCGCGTTCCAGGGCGCCGCGTGCGCGTACATGCCCGACCAGGTCAGCCGCATCGAGTGGTCGACCATCTTGTCGTAGGCGTCACCGAGGCCGACCGTCTCCGAGTTCATGTTGATCGTGCCCTCCTTCGCCATCAGTACCGCCGTACCCCGCCACGACCGCTTGTCGCCCCCGGGTGTCCCACCCGATACGGGGATCGTGCGCACGGCCTTCCCGTCCCGCTCCAGGACCAGCCGCTTCGCGTCCAGGTCCACTTTCACCACCTGCGCCGCCGAGCCGACCGTGAACCCGGTCCGGTAGTCCCGGACGAACCAGCCGCCGCCCGAGTCCGTCCCGTCGAGCGTCGCGTCCAGGTCCACCCGGGTGCCCGGCTTCCAGTACTCCTTCGGCCGCCAGTCCACCCGGTCCTTGCCCGACCAGTCCTTCAGCCAGCCCCACGAGCCGACCGTCCCGTTCGAGGTCGTCACCTTGAGCTGCTTCTCCACCTCGGCCCGGTTCGTCACCGGCCGGTCGAACACGATCGACAGCGGCTGGGCGACGCCGACCGTCGTGTTCTTCCCGGGCGCCAGCGTGAGCTTGTTGACCCGCGCGGCGGGCGCCGTCCTGAACGTCGAACTGGTCGTCGTCTCCTGCCCGCCGGCCGTACGGGTCGTCGCCTCCACCCGGTACGAGGTACCCGGCACCGCCTTGCGGTCCGAGACCCACGACGTCCCGCCGTTCCCGGTACGGCCGGCCAGCTCGGCGCCCTCCGCGTCGACGACCCGCACCGTCCGCAGCGTGCCGCCGGTGGCCGTGACGGTCACCGTCCGCCCCGCCGCCGGGCTCACCACGGTCACCTTCGCCGGGGCGTCCGCCTTCGCCCCGGCCCCCGGGCTCTCCGTCGTACGGGGCGCGCCCACCGCCCCCGCCGTACAGGCGGTGAGCGAGCCGCAGAGGGCGACGGCCGCGAGCGACCGGCGTATTCGGGTGCGAGCGGGGGTCACAGAAGGCGCAGAAGCCACGGAAACCACGGAGTCCTCCGGATGAAAAGTGTGGGATGCCCGGACTGTATGCCGTGGAATCGGCCTCCGATCCTCTGTGACAGAGGGTGGTGAGGAACGGTCATCGTCCGGTCACACACGCCGCGCGGAGCGGTCAAGACCGGCTGTGAGCATCCTGTGCGCCCCCCGACCGAGGGGCGGAACAAGGAGGCTCACGTTGTGTCAGCTCTGCTCGTGACGGCCGCACCGCCGCGCACCACGCGCCTCGCACCCGTCACCGTCGAGACGTACCGTGCCTTCCTCGCCCACGGCGAGGCGCGCCCCAGCTTCCTCCAGTGCCCCTCCTGGGCCGACGTCAAGGACGGCTGGCGCCACCAACTCCTCGGCTGGGGGCCGGAGTCGGGCGCCGGCCCGACGGGCGTCGCGCTGGTGCTGCTGCGGCCCTTCCCCGGCACCCGGAAGTTCTTCGCCTACCTGCCCGAGGGGCCCGTCGCCGACTGGTCCGACCCGGACATCGACGGCTGGCTCAGCCCGCTCCTCGACCACCTGCGCGCCGCCGGGGCCTTCGCCGTACGCATCGGCCCGTCGCCCGCCTTCCGCCGCTGGAACGCCGGCACGCTCAAGGCGCACACCGGTCCGGGGCGGCGGCTCTCCGACGTCCTCGCCGACGAGGTCGACCCGCTCGGCACCGCCGTCGCCGAACGGCTCCGCTCCCGCGGCTGGCGCCGCTGCGGCGGCGACTCCACGAGCGAGTCCGACGGTGCCGACGCCCAGCCCCGCCACGTCTACCAGGTCCCGCTCGCCGGGCGAAGCTCCGACGACCTGTGGAACGGCCTCAACCAGGAGTGGCGGCGCAACGTCCGCAAGGCCCGCAAGTCCGGCGTCGAGGTCGTCGTCGGCTCGGCGGCCGACCTGCCGGAGTTCTTCCGGCTGCTGCGGATCACCGAGGAGCGTGACGGCTTCCGCCTCGGCCGCGCCCTTTCCTACTACGAACGCCAGTACGCGGTCCTCAACGCCGAGCAACCCGGACGGATGAAGCTCTATCTCGCCCGCCACGAGGGCGAGATCCTCGCCGCCCACACGATGATCACCGTGGGGAAGCGGGTCTGGTACCAGACCGGAGCCTCCGCCGACCACCGCCGCGAGGTCCGCCCGTCCAACGCCCTGCAGTGGCGGATGATGCTCGACGCCCACGCACTCGGCGCCGACGTCTACGACATGCGCGGGATACCCTCCACCCTTGATCCGGACGACCGCGCCCACGGTCTGCTGCGCTGGAAGCTCGGCACGGGAGGGCAGGCCGTCGAGACGCTGGGGGAGTGGGAGACACCGTTGGCCGGCACGACCAACCACGCGCTGTACCGGGCGTTCCAGGCGTACCTGGCCCGCCGATGACGACGGCCGTCGCGAAGCCGGAGCCGAAACCGGAGCCGGAGCCGGGAGCGGGAGCGGGGCCCAGGCACCGCGCCGCGCCGTCCGTGCTGCGCAGCGGGGCGCTCATGGCTGCCGGCTCGCTGGTCTCGCGCGCCACCGGCTTCGTCCGCTCGGCGATCGTCGCGGCGGCGCTCGGCGTCGGCGGGATCGCCGACGGCTACGCGGTCGCCAACTCCATCCCCACGATCGTCTACATACTGCTCCTCGGCGGCGCCCTCAACGCGGTCTTCGTGCCCGAGCTGGTCAGGGCCGCCAAGGAGCACGAGGACGGTGGCGTCGCCTACACCGACCGGCTCCTCACCCTCTGCGTCTGCGCCCTGCTCGTGATGACGGCGGGCGCGGTCCTCGCGGCGCCCGCGATCATCGACGCGTACACCGACTACAGCGGCGCGCGCGAGTCGATGACGGTGGCCTTCGCCCGGTACTGCCTGCCGCAGATCTTCTTCCTCGGCCTCTTCACCCTGCTCGGACAGGTCCTGAACGCGCGCGGCAGGTTCGGCGCGATGATGTGGACCCCGGTCCTCAACAACGTCGTCGTCATCGCCGTCTTCGGTCTCTACCTGGCGACGGCGGTCACCGGCGCCGACGGCCTCTCGGCGGGGGAGACCGCGCTCCTCGGCTGGGGCACCACGGCCGGCATCGGGCTCCAGGCCCTCGCCCTCGTGCCCTCGCTGCGGGCAGCCGGCTTCCGCTGGCGGCCCCGGTTCGACTGGCGCGGCAGCGGGCTGACGGAACCGCTGCGCTCGGCGGGCTGGCTCGTGCTCCTGGTCCTCACCAACCAGGCCGCGTACTGGGTGACCACGAAGCTCGCCACGGCGGCGGGGGCTCAGGCGGAACGCCTCGAAGGCGGCGGGGGCGGCTTCGGGTTCGCCGCGTACAACAACGCCTACCTGCTGTGGGCCGTGCCGCACGGCATCGTCACCGTCTCGCTGGTGACCGCGCTGCTGCCCAGGATGAGCGGGGCCGCCGCCGACGGCGACCTCGCGGGGGTGCGACGGGACGTCAGTTACGGGCTGCGCGCCTCGGCGGCGGCCGTCGTCCCGGCCGCCTGCGCGCTGTTCGCGCTCGCCGTGCCGCTGATGAGCCTGGTCTTCCAGTACGGCAGGACCGACGCGGCCGACGTCAAGGCGATGGCCTGGATCCTGATGGCCTTCGCGCCGGGCCTGGTCGCCTTCTCGGGCCAGTACGTCTGCACCCGCGCCTTCTACGCGCTGCGCGACACCAGGACCCCGTTCCTCCTCAACCTGGTGATCGCCGCCCTGAACGCGGGCCTGTCCCTGACCGCGTACCGGCTGCTGCCGCCGACCTGGGCGGTGGCGGGCATCGCGGCCGGCTACTCGCTCGCGCTGTGGGCGGGCTGGGCCCTGACCGCGTACGCGCTGCGGCGTCGGCTCGGGGCCACGGCCCCCGCCTCCACGCCCGGGTCCGCCGGCTCGCTCGCCCGACTCGTCCTCGTCGCCCTCCCCGCCACCGGGTGGGGGCTGCTCGCCACCGACACCACCGCCCCCGCCGGGGCCCTGCCCGCCGCCCTGGCGGGCGGGCTCGCCGTCCTCGCCGTCTTCGCGCTGCTCGCCAGGCCGCTCGGGCTCACCGAGGTGAGCGCCCTGCTGACGACCACCGGCCGGCGCCTGCGGGTCGTCCCGAGGCCGCGCACCGGCGGCTGACCCGGGGCCGGTCCGCCGCACCCACTCCTCACCTTGGGATACTCCACGAATGCCTCGCGTGCTCCTGATAGAAGACGACCCCTCCGTCCGCGAAGGGGTCGAACTCGGGCTGCGGCGGCGCGGCCACGAGGTGCGTGCCGCGGCGACCGGTGAGGCGGGGCTCGCCCTGCTCACCGAGTTCCGGCCCGACCTCGTCCTGCTCGACCTGATGCTGCCCGGCATGAACGGCGTCCAGGTCTGCCACCGGGTCCGCGAGACCAGCCAGCTGCCGATCATCATGCTCACCGCGCGCGGCGACGACTTCGACATCGTCGTCGGCCTGGAGGCGGGCGCCGACGACTACATCGTCAAACCCGCCCGCACCGAGGTCATCGAGGCCCGGATCCGCGCCGTCCTGCGCCGCATCGAGATACCCGGGGCGGGCCGCCCCGCCGTCGAGTTCCACGGCGAACTCGCCATCGACCGCTCCGGGCTCACCGTCGCCAAGTCCGGCGAACGCCTCGCCCTCGCCCCCTCCGAGCTCAAACTGCTGCTGCACCTGACCGCCCACCCCGAACAGGTCTTCAGCCGCCAGCAACTCCTCGAACACGTCTGGGAGCACAGCTACCACAGCGACGCCCGGCTCGTGGACGCCTGCGTCCGGCGCCTCCGCAACAAGATCGAGGACACCCCCGGCACCCCCCGCTACATCCAGACCCTGCGCGGCTTCGGCTACCGCTTCGGACCGCTGTGAAGCGCCGCCTGCGCCCCTTCGGGCTCCGTACCCGGCTCGTCCTCGCCTTCCTCCTGGTCGCCGCCGTCGGCTGCGGCACCACCGCCGCGCTCACCTACCAGGCCGCGCGCACCGCGATCCTCGAGCAGGCCCAGGACACCGCCGTCGCCGCCTTCCGCGAGCAGGTCGCGACGCTCCGCATCCAACTGCCTGTCGACGGCGACGCGCTGCGCGGCTCGCTGTTCGCGATCGCCAAGCAGGGCAAGCCGCGCCCCTGGCGGGTCTACGCCGAGTACGGCGCGCTCCGCGTCTCCTCCACGGACCGCCCCACCTCCAGCGTCCTCACCCCCGAACTCCGCGCCCGCGCGCAGGGCCGTACGCACGGCAGCTTCCAGCGGGTCGTCAAGAACGGCACCGCGTATCTGACGATCGCCGTCCCCGCCCTCGTCAAGCCCGGCCCCGGCGCCGACGGCGTGCCCACCGGCCTCGTCCTCTACGCGGTCGTCGACATGAGCGGCGAACAGGAGAACATCGAGGCCATGGTGGCCGCGGCGCGCGGCGGGGTGCTGCCGGCCCTCGCCGTCGCGCTCGTCCCCGCCCTGATCGCCGCCCGGAGCGTGCTGCGCCCGGTACGGGACCTCAGGCGCGCCGCGCACAGCATGGGGCGGGGCGAGCTGGACACCCGTATCCAGGCCAAGGGCAGCGACGAACTCGCCGATCTCGCGCGGACGTTCAACGAGTCCGCCGCCGCCCTCGAAAGCTCGGTCGCCGAGCTGCAGCGCGCCGAGGCCCGCGCCCGCCGGTTCGCCTCGGACGTCTCGCACGAACTGCGTACCCCGCTCGCCGGGATGCTCGCCGTCACCGAGGTGCTCGACGAGGACGCGGCCCATCTCCACTCGGACACGGCCGCCGCCGTCCGGCTCATCAGCGCCGAGACCGGCAAGCTCGCCGACCTGGTCGAGGACCTGATGGAGATCTCCCGCTTCGACGCGCGCGCCGCCGAGCTGCACACGGACGAGGTGGACGTCGCCGAGACGATCCGCAGGACCCTGTCCGCCCGGCACTGGACCGACCCCGACCAGGTGGTCGTGGACCTCCCCGACGGCATCAGGGCCCGGCTCGACCCGCGCCGCTTCGACGTGGTCGTCGCCAACCTGGTCGGCAACGCGCTGCGGCACGGCCGCCCGCCCGTCACCGTACGGCTGTCCACCGACGGCCCCTGGGTGGTCACCGAGGTCGCCGACCGGGGACCCGGGATCGCGCCCGAGGTGCTGCCGCACGTCTTCGACCGCTTCTTCAAGGCCGACCCGGCGCGCACCCGCTCCACCGGCAGCGGCCTGGGGCTCGCGATCACCCAGGAGAACGTGCGGCTCCACGGCGGCACCGTCATGGCCGCCGACCGCCCCGACGGCGGGGCCGTCTTCACCGTGAGGATCCCGCTGTGAACGCCTGGCGCCGGACCGCCCTCGCCGCCGCCCTGCTGCCCGCCCTCGGGGCCTGCGGCATCCAGGGCACCGATGTCGTGGAGTCCGGCGAGGCGGCCTCCGTGGTCGTCGACCCGCCGCCCGCGCTCCGGATGACGCTCTTCCTCGTCGGCCCCGACGGACGCCTCGCGCCGGTGGTACGGGACGGCCAGGGCATGGACCAGGGCGGCCACGGCCCCTACCCCACCCCGACCGCAGGGGGCACGGTGGACCTGCGGGAGGCCGACGTGGGCCGGGGCCAGGAGGGGCGGCCCATGAAGGTGCTCGCCGCCCTCGTGGCCGGCCCCGACAAGCGCGAGCGCGACGCGGGCCTGCGCACACGGATCCCCGACGGGCGGTTCGAGCTGTACGTGAGCGACAACGCGGTCAGGACGGGCGAGTACGGCGTGCCGACGTACCTGGTGCGCTCGACGAGGCCCGTGAAGACCCTGGAACCGCTCGCCGTCCAGCAGATCGTCTGCACGACGGTCTTCGCACGGGACCCCACGGGCCTGGTCTCCATCAGCCTCAACGGCCCGGACGGCTCCGTGCCCGTCCAGACCTGCCCGGTCGCCTAGGGCCTGTCCGGCGGATCATGACCGGGGCCGCGGCGCCTGGCACGGCACCTCGCCGCGTTGCCGAAACGCCCCGATAGCTCCGCTATCGAGA
>NZ_JBEZNQ010000108.1:0-21161 GCF_040653315.1 Streptomyces sp. NPDC047981
GGCCCGGGGGGGGGGCCGCCGGGCCGGGGGGGGGGGGGCCCCCGCGCCCCGGGCCGAACAGGTCCTGCCACACGCCCCGGGTGCACGCCAGGACCGCCGGGGCGAGGCGGTCCAGGTCGCGGTGGATGCCGTGGCCCGAGACGGAGACCGCGGCGATCGCCCGGCCCGCGCCGCGCAGGGGCGCGGCCACGCAGGAGACGCCCCGGTAGGTCTCCTCGCGGTCGAAGGCGACGCCCCGCTCGCGGGCGGCGGCCAGCTCGGAGCGGAGGGCGACCGGGTTGACCAGGGTGCGCGGGGTGAGCGGGCGGAGTCGCCGGGCCAGGAGCCCGGTGAGGGCGGCCGGGTCGCCGAAGGCGAGGAGGGCCTTGCCGGCGGCCGTGGAGTGCGCGGGCACCCTGCCGCCCGTGCGGGAGGGGACCGTGGAGTCCTCCGAGCCGCCGATCCGCTCCAGGCAGACGACCTCGGCGCCGTCGAGGACGTACAGATGGACCAGGTGGCCGGTGGACTCGTGGAGCGCGTGGAGGCGGGGGAGCGCGGCCCGGCGCAGCCGGTTGTGGTGGGCGGCGAGCGCGCCCAGCTCCAGCATCCGCATTCCCATGCGGTAGTCCCGGCCCTCCCGGTCCAGCCAGCGCAGCTGGACGAGCTGGTCGAGGATGCGGTGCGCGGAGGAGCGCGGGATGCCGGAGCGGCGGATCACCTCGGTCAGCGAGAGGCGCGGCTCGGGCCCCTCGAAGGCGGCGAGCACCCGGGCGGCCTTCTCCAGCAGAGAGGGCGCGGGGGTCCCCACGCCGACCAGCTCAGCGGTCATGGCCGCCTCCGTTCCCGTCCCCGTGTTTCCGTGACGTTGCGCAGACCCTGCCACGCGCTCCTCGCCCGGGGGAAGACAGCTGCATCCACTATTTCGAATAGGTATATACGGGGCGGGGCTCGGGTGCCTGTTGGGTTGTCCGTAACCCCTTGGTCATCCGCGACTGCAAGGCTCCCGACCGAACCGAAAGTTGTCTGTACAACTTGGAGAGCCTCATGGCGTCCCTCGCCACCGCGCCGCCGTTCTGGCTGCGCGACAACTGCCCCTGCGCCCACTGTCGCGACCCCCGCAACGGTCAGAAGCTGTTCCAGATCACCGAACTCCCCGCCGCGCTCGCCGTCGACGCCGTCCACGACACCCGCACCCTCGACGGCGCCCCCGCCCGGGAGGTCGTCTGGGCCCCCGACGGCCACCGCTCCGTCTACCCCGAGGCATGGCTCGGCGCCCACCTGCCGGGCACGAACGCCGCCCCCGGCGACGGCCGCACCGAGGACGACAAGGAGCTGTGGGCAGCCGAGCGGTTCGCCGACGGGCTCCCCGACGCCGACTGGGACGCGTACACCGGCGACCCGGCCGTCCGCGCCGCCGCCCTCGACTCCGTCCTGCGCCTCGGCTTCGTCCTGCTGCGCGGTGTCCCCGTGCGCGACCGCCAGGTCCTCGACGTGGCCCGCACCTTCGGCTACGTCCGCGAGACCAACTACGGCGAGCTGTTCGAGGTCCGCGTCGAGGCCGACCCCAACAACCTCGCCTTCACCGGCGCCCGGATCACCCCGCACACCGACAACCCCTACCGAGACCCGGTCCCCACCCTCCAGCTCCTGCACTGCCTCACCAACGCGGCCCAGGGCGGCGACTCCGGCCTCGTCGACGGCTTCCACGCCGCCGCCCTGCTGCGCGCCGAGGCGCCGGAGGCGTACGAGATCCTCACCCGCGTCCCGGTGCCCTTCGCCTTCGCCGACGAGCGCACCGAACTCCGCGCCCACCGGCCCCTGATCGGCACCGACCCGGCCGGCCGGCTCCGCGAGATCCGCTTCAACAACCGCTCCATCGGCACCCTCTCCCTCCCCGCCGACCTGCTCGACGCCTTCTACGCCGCCTACCGGCGCTTCGGCGAACTCCTCCTGCGGCCCGAGCTTCAGCTGGACTTCCGGCTCGCCCCCGGCGACTGCCTGATCTTCGACAACACCCGGCTGCTGCACGCCCGTACCGCCTTCGCCGAGTCCGGCGACCGGCACCTCCAGGGCGCGTACGCCGACATCGACGGGCTCGCCTCCACCCTCGCCGTCCTGCGCCGAGCGGAGACCACGCGATGAACCACCCCCTCGACACGCTCGCCGCCCTCTTCGAGGGCGAGGGCAGCGCCGAGTACTTCGGCGAGGCCGTCACCCAGGCCGAGCACATGCTCCAGGCCGGCGCCCTCGCCGAGGCGGCCGGCGCCCCCGCGCACCTGGTCGCCGCCGCACTCCTGCACGACGTCGGCCACTTCCAGGGCGCCGTCACCGGCCGCGACCTGATGGAGAACGGCACCGACAACCGGCACAGCCACACCGGGGCCGACTGGCTCGACCAGTGGTTCGGGCCCGAAGTCACCGAACCCGTACGGCTGCACGTCGCCGCCAAGCGGTACCTCTGCGCCGTCGAGCCCGGCTACTTCGCCCTCCTCTCCGAGGCGTCCGTGCACACCCTGGCCGTCCAGGGCGGGCCGATGACCGAGGAGCAGGTGCGCGCCTTCGAGGCCCACCCGGGCGCGGCCGACGCCGTCGCCGTACGCCGCTGGGACGAACAGGCCAAGGACCCGGAGCTGCCGACCCCCGGCTTCGCGCACTTCCGCCCGCTCCTCGCGGCGCTGCTCCGGCCGGCGTGACACCACCTCCGGACACGAAGGAACCCGGGGTCTCGGACCCCGGGTTCTTTTCGTACGTGTGGCGGACTCAGGCACCCAGTCGGCGGCCCAGCGCGCTCGTCGCCGTCGAGCTCTGCATCGTGAACGCCACCGTGCCCGGCAGATAGCGGTCCTGCGACCACTCCACCGGCGTCCCCGCGGGGTCCGTGGAGTGCCGCCGCTCCCGCAGCAGTGACTCCCCGACGCGGCAGCCGAGCAGCTCCGCGTCGTCGGCGTCGGCCGGCACCAGGTCGATGGTGTGCCGCGCGTCCGCGAACAGCACGCCGTGCAGCTCCAGTTGCTCCGAGTGCGAGACCGTGTCCAGCGGCATCCCGGCCACCAGCACACCGATCCGCTCCGGATACGTCGTCCGCTCCACCATCACCGGCGCACCCGCGAGCGTGCGCAGCCGGCGCACCCGGTAGACCGGCGCGCCCTCCTCGACGCGCAGCTTCTCCGCCTCCTCCGCGTCCGCCGGCACCCGGTCCACGGCCACGATCCGGCCGCCCGGCTCCTCGCCGAGGGAGCGCGCCCAGCGGGTGAACGAGCGCAGCTCGCCGAAGCTGTGCAGCCGGGGACCGCCGAGGACCACCCGCCGCGAACCCCGCCGCGAGGTGATCAGGCCGTCCGTGCGGAGCGCGGCGAGGGCCTGGCGGACCGTGCCCCGGGACACGCCGTAGCGGCGGGCCAGGTCGTCCTCCGCGGGGAGCTTCGCACCCGATCCGTACTCGCCCGCCGTGATGGCGGTCCGCAGGTCCGCGGCGACCTTCAGATACAGCGGCGTCCTGCCCCGTTCCTCACTCACAGGCCCACCCTGCCATGCGCGCGGCTCACCCGACCAGGGAGTTCAGCAGCTCGGGGTCGACCTCGGTCAACGAGTCCGCCAGCGTGACGCCTTCGGTTCCGGCGAAGTCCACCAGCGGTTCCGTCGACGGCACCGCGAGGACCCGGCAGCCCGCGGCGACGGCCGAGGCGACGCCCGTCGGGCTGTCCTCCACCGCCACGCACCGCGCCGGTTCGGCGCCGAGCGCCACGGCCGCCGCCAGATACGGATCGGGCTCCGGCTTCGTCCGCGCGGTGTCCTCGGCGCCGAACAGCGCGTCGAACCGGTGCCCGTCCAGGGTGCTCGCCACCTGCGCGACGACCGCGCGGGGCGAGGCCGAGACCAGCGCCGTCGGCACCCGCTGCGCGCGCAGCGCCGCGAGCAGCCGCAGCGCGCCCGGCCGGGGCGCCACCGCCACCGCGAGCCGGGCGGCGAAGTCCGCGCCCAGCTCGGCGGCCAACTCCGCCGCGGGCGACTCCAGATGGGCGTGCAGCAGCTCCGCCGTGTCCTCGACGGACCGGCCCGTCACCGCCGTACGCCGCTCGGCGCCCAGGGTGCGGCCCCGGCGCGCGGCCGCGGACTCCACCACGTCGAGCCAGACGCCCTCGGTGTCGACGAGCGTGCCGTCCATGTCGAAGAGGACCGCCTGCAGCCGCTTCGCGCCGTTCACGCCGCACCTCCGGCGGAGGCCAGGAGCACGGGCCGGGACTGCGGACGGACCGCGACCGCCGTGCCCGGGGTCAGCCCGGCCGCCGCGTGCGTGGGCACGTCCGCCTTGACGTCCGTACCGTCGGGCAGCGCGATCAGCAGCCGGGTCGTCGGACCGTGGAACGAGGTCCCCGTGACGCGGGCGGGGCCGCCCGCCGTCACCTCCAGGGCCTCGGGCCGCAGCAGCACCCGTACGTCTCCGGTACGCCCGTCCGGTTCCCCGACCGTCAGCGTCGCCCCGAGCACCTCGACCGCCTTTCCGCCGTCGACCGCGCGCCCCGGCACCCGGTTCATGGTGCCGATGAACTCCGCGACGAAGTCCGTCGCGGGCCGCTCGTACAACTCCGTCGGCGTGGCGCACTGTTCGAGCCGCCCGCCGTTCATCACGGCGACCCGGTCGGCCATCGAGAGGGCCTCCTCCTGGTCGTGCGTGACGAACACGGTGGTGATGCCCAGCTCCAGCTGGAGCCGGCGGATCTCCTCCCGCAGCGTCACCCGCACCCGCGCGTCGAGCGCCGACAGCGGCTCGTCGAGCAGCAGCAGCCGGGGCCGCAGCGCCAGCGCCCGGGCCAGCGCGACCCGCTGCTGCTGGCCGCCGGAGAGCTGGTGCGGGAACCGCTCGCCGTGGCCGCCGAGCCCCACGAGGTCGAGCAGCTCGGCGGCGCGGGCGCGCCGCTCGGCGGACCGCACCTTGCGCATCCTCAGCCCGAAGGCCACGTTGTCGGCGGCCGTCAGGTGCGGGAAGAGGCTGTACGACTGGAACACCATCGCCGTGTCACGGCGGTTGGCGGGCACCGGCACGATGTCCTCGCCGTCGAGCAGCACCTGGCCCTCGTCGGGCCGCTCGAAACCGGCCAGCACGCGCAGCGCGGTCGTCTTGCCGCAGCCGGACGGGCCGAGCAGGGCGAGGAGTTCACCCGGGGCGACATCGAGGTCGAGGCCGTCGAGGGCGATGGCGGAGCCGAAGGTCCGGCGCAGACCGCGCAGCTGGAGCGCCGCCCCGGTCCGGGCGGCGGGGCCGGTCACGTTCTCGGTCTCGGTCACGGTCATGAGCTGGTGGTCTTTCCTCGGGAGGCCGACGCGGCCTCGGGCGGTCGGAGGGAGCGGGCGGAGCGCGGTGCGCGCCGGCGGCGGTTGCCCACGGTGGTCAGCGCGAGCAGCAGCACCCAGGTCAGCAGCAGGCTCAGCAGCGACACGGCCACCGAGAGCCGTGCGTCGGAGCCGGACGCCTGCACGATCCACACCGCGAAGGGCTGGAAGCCGAGCAGCGAGGCCACCGTGAACTCGCCGAGCACCAGCGCCAGGGTCAGGAACGAGCCGTTCAGGAGCGCGCCGCGCAGATTCGGCAGCACCGCCGAGACCAGCGCGCGGGGCCAGGACGCCCCGCAGTCCCGCGCGGCCTCCACCAGGGTGCGCAGGTCGACCGAGCGCAGGCCCGCGTCGAGCGCCCGGTAGACGAACGGCAGCGCCATCACCGCGTACGCGAGGACCAGGACGAACGGGAAGTCCGGGTTCTGCACGGCCACGAACGTCTGGTACAGCGGGGTCGTGGACAGGTGCTCCGGGCCCCAGCGCAGGACGGTCCCGAGCCCGGCGGTCAGCGCCACCGGAGGCACCACCAGCGGCAGGGTGCAGACGACCTCCAGGACCGGCCGCAGCCGGGGCGCCGAGAGCCGGGCCGCGACCGCCGCAGGGACGGTCACCAGCAGGACGAGCGCGACGGTCGCCGCCGCGAGCCCGAGCGAGAGGAGCAGGCTGCCGGTGAAGCCGGGCGCGGCGAAGATCGCCGTGTACGCGGAGAGGGTGAGCCCCTGCCCGGGGATGTCCAGGGTGAACACGGCGGACGCGAGCAGCGGCACCAGGAAGTAGACCCCCGCGACCAGGAGGACGACGGGACGTCCTAGGCGAGCCATCGGGTGCTCCTTCGCTGGAGGGGGAGGTGGACGGCCATGACGAGCGCCGCGACCACGACCATGTCGAGGCTCAGCGCGAGCGCCACGTTCTCCTGGCCGACCAGGACGTTGCCGGAGAGCGCGTCCGCGATCTGCAGGGTCACCAGCGGGACGGAACTGCCGACCATCGCCGCGGCCGTCGCGTACGCGGCGAAGGCGCTGCCGAAGAGCAGCACGAAGCCGCCGAGCAGGGACGGCAGCAGCACCGGAAACCCGACGTGACGCCAGTACTGCCAGGCTGTCGCCCCGTTGTCGTGGGCCGCCTCGCGCCACTGGACGCGCAGTCCGTCGAGCGCGGGCGCGACCGTGAGGACCATCAGCGGGACGAGGAAGTACAGATAGGTCAGGGCGAGGCCCCAGAAGCCGTAGAGCGACCAGCCGTGCCGGTCGAGTCCGAACTCGGTGGTGAGCACGCCCGCGTTGCCGAGGGTGGCCACGAAGGCGAAGGCGAGCGGGACACCGCCGAAGTTGGCGAGCACACCGGACGCGGTGAGGACGGCCTCGCGCAGCGCCCGGCCGCGCGACGAGACCACGGCCTGGGCGAGGAAGAGCCCGAAGACGGTGCCGGCGGCGGCGGTGAGCGCGGACAGCTTGACGCTGCCGAGCAGCGCGGTGGCGTACGCGCCGTCCACCGACCGCTCCAGGTTGTCCAGGCCGTACCCGCCGTCGGAGAGCGTGAAGGCGCCGTCGGTCATGGCCAGCGCGGGCAGCCCGAAGGCGAGCGCGACGAGCAGGAGCAGCGGCAGTGCGGCGAGCCATCCGCCCATGGACCGCTGGCCCCGGCGCGGCTGCCGGGCAGGTGCGGCGCTCTTGGCCGGGGTCACGGCACCGGCCTGCGCCGGGAGGCCTGCCTGCGCCGGGAGGGTGGGGGAGCCGTCGGTCATGGGGGAACCGACGGCCCCCGGCCCCGCCGGGGCGGCCGGACGCGCGGTGGACGCGTCGGCCGCCCCGGACGGGGTGGAGGAGGGGTGCGGAGTCATCGAGGCGTCACCCGGAGACGGCCGCGGCCCAGCCCTGCGACAGGGTCTCCTTGGCCTTGGCGGTCTGCTGCTCGGTCGGGAACGTCGGGGTGCCGGCGACCTTCGGCAGCGCGGCGGCGGCCGTCTTGTCCAGCGTGCCGTCGGCCTCCATGGCCGGCATCAGCACGGGCCGGGCGAAGCCCTTCAGCCACAGGTTCTGGCCCTCGGCGCTGTACAGGTACTCCTGCCACAGGCGGGCGGCCGCGGGGTGCGGCGCGTCCTTGTTGATCGCCTGGGAGTAGAACTGGGCGTAGACGCCGTCCGTGGGCACGGCGACCTTCCAGTCGATGCCCTTGGCCGCGAACTGCTTCGCGTAACCGGCGTTCAGGTAGTCCCAGTCGATGGAGATGGGCGTCTCGCCCTTCTCGATGGTGGCGGGGGTCGACTCGACCGGGTTGAAGTTGCCGTTCTTCTTCAGCTTGCCGAAGAAGTCGATGCCGGGCTTGATGTCGTCGAAGGAGCCGCCGTTGGCGAGCGCCGCCGCGTAGACGCCGCCGAAGGCCGAGCCCGACTTGGTCGGGTTGCCGTTGAGGGCGACCTTGCCCTTGTACTCGGGCTTGAGCAGGTCGGCGAAGGTCTGCGGGCAGGCCTTGACCTTCTTGGCGTCGCAGCCGATGGAGACGTAGCCGCCGTAGTCGTTGAACCAGCGGCCCTGGGCGTCGCGCTGCGAGCCGGGGATCTTCTCGAAGGCGGCGACCTTGTACGGGGCGGTCAGGCCCTGCTCGCCGGCGGCCTGCGCGAAGGAGGCGCCGAGGTCGAGGACGTCGGGGGCACGGTCCTGGCCCTTGCGGGACTTGACCGCGTTGATCTCGTCCTGGCTGGAGCCGTCGGGGTTCTCGACGGTCACCTTGATGCCGTACTTGGCGGTGAAGCCGTCGATGATCGCGCCGTAGTTGGCCCAGTCGCGCGGGATGGCGATCGCGTTGAGCGTGCCTTCCTTCTTCGCGGCGGCGATCAGGGCGTCCATGCCGCCGGCCTCAGCGGCGGAGGTCGCGGTGGCGAGGTTCTTCCCGTCGGCGCCTGCGGCGCCCTTCGTGGGGGCGGCGCCACAGGCGGTCAGCGACAGGGCGGTCAGTCCGAGGGCGCCGAGCAGGACGGCGGCGCGGGCAGGGGAGGTCACGCGTACTCCATGAGGGAAGGGGAGCGGGGCCAAGATGTATGAACAACTGTTGTCCATACAACTCCTGCATTACGGGGGGTCACGATGACTCCTCGGTGAACGCGAGGAGAAGCCCGCCCTGCGATTCCCCGGCGGATCGGGTTACCCGCGAGTTCGGCACGGACGGGGGACGGGGTCCGCGGGGCTCGGGGCCGCCCGGGGGGGGGCGACCACCCGGCCCCCTCCGGGTCGATCGCAAGGCCCCCGCCGCGCCCCCGCCTTCGGGTTGGTCGCCAGGCCGCCGCGCCCCCTGGCCTCGAAGCCATCGCCCCGCCCCCGCCGCGCCCTCGCCCCGGGCCCGACCGAGAGGCTCCCGCCGCGCCCTCGCCCCGGGCCCGACCGACAGGCCCCCGCCGCGCCCCCTGGCCTCGGGGTTCCCGCTCAGCGGGAACCCCGTATGCCGTTCCGGAACACCTCGGCGTACGGTCCAGCCACTCCCGATTCCCTCCGAGAGAGGACACGCGATGAGCGACGCCACCGGAGCCGTCCTCGAGGCCGTCCGCGCCCTCGCCCCCGCCCTGCGCGAGCGGGCCGCCGAGGCCGAGGCCGCCCGCAAGGTCCCCGAGGACTCCGTCAAGGAGCTCGCCGCGACCGGATTCTTCAGGCTGCTCCAGCCCCGCGCGTACGGCGGCCACGCCGCCGACCCCGTCGCCTTCTACACGGCCGTCAAGGAGATCGCGAAGGCCTGCGGCTCCACCGGCTGGGTCGCCTCCGTCGTCGGCGTCCATCCCTGGCACGTCGCCCTCTACGAGCCGAAGGCCCAGGAGGAGGTGTGGGGCGCCGACCCCGACACCCGGATCTGCTCCTCCTATGCCCCCACCGGCAAGGTCACCCCCGTCGACGGCGGCTTCACCCTCACCGGCCGCTGGCACTTCTCCTCCGGCTGCGACCACACCGACTGGGCCCTCCTCGGCGGCCTCGTCACCGACGCCGACGGCCGCCCCGTCGACATGCGCACCTTCCTCGTCCCGCGCACCGCCTACCGCGTCGACGAGGTCTGGGACACCGTCGGCCTGCGCGGCTCCGGCTCCAACGACGTCGTCTGCGAGGACGTCTTCGTCCCCGAGCACCGCGCGCTCAGCTTCGGCCCGGTCACCGCCCTCGACGCGCCCGGCCTCGCCGCCAACCCCGAACCGCTCTACCGGCTCCCGTACGCCTCCGTCTTCACCACCACCATCTCCACCCCGATCGTCGGCATCGCCGAGGGCGCCTACGAGGGCCATGTCGCCGCGACCCGCGAGCGGTTCCGCGTCAGCTACGGACAGCAGGTCGCCGAGGACCCCTTCGCCCAGGTCCGCATCGCCCGCGCCGCCGCCGACATCGACGCCTCCTGGCTCCAGCTCACCCGCAACATGGCCGAGCTGTACGAACTGGCCCGCGCGGGGGCTCCCCTGCCGATGGAGCTGCGCGCCCGAGCCCGCCGCGACCAGGTCATCGCCACCGAACGGGCCGTCGCCGCCGTCGACCTGCTCATGGAGAACGCCGGTGGCAGCGCGATGCGCACCGGCCCCAACCCGGTCCAGCGCGCCTGGCGCGACGTCCACACCGGGCGCGGCCACGCCGCCAACGACCCCGAGCGGGCCCTCGTCCTCTACGGCCAGGCCGCCCTCGGCCTCGACATCCAGGACACGATGCTGTGACCGCCACCGCGACCCCCACCCCCGCCGCGAGCCTCACTGCCGAGAGCACCTCACGGACCGTGAAGGCCGGCGACCTCACCCTCCACTTCCACGAGGCAGGTCCCGCCGAAGCCCCGGCAGACGCCCCGGCTGTGATCATGCTGCACGGCGGCGGCCCCGGCGCCTCCGCCTGGTCCAACTTCGGCGCCAACCTCCCGGTCTTCGCCGAGCGCTTCCGTACGCTCCTGATCGACCAGCCCTGCTTCGGCCGCTCCGACAAGACCGCGCCGGACTGCGACTACTTCTCCTTCAGCGCCCGCGCCGTCGCCGCCCTCATGGACGAACTCGGCCTGGAGAAAGCCCACTTCATCGGCAACTCGCTCGGCGGCGGCACCGCCGCCCGGCTCGCGATCGACCACCCCGCCAAGGTCGACCGGCTGCTGCTCATGGGCCCCGGCGGGATCTCCGTCAACCTCTTCTCGCCCGACCCGACCGAGGGCATCAAGCACCTGTTCGCCTTCAACGCCTCGCCCGCCCCCAGCCGCGAGCAGATGCGCGCCTTCCTGCTCACCATGGCGTACGACCCGGCGATCGTCACCGACGCCTTCGTCGAGGAGCGCTACACCCAGGCCACCGACCCCGACGCCCGGCTCGGCGCCGCCCGGATGGGCGCCGCCTTCGCCACCTGGCCGCAGGAGTCGCAGCTCTGGCGCGAAGGCCACCGCATCACGCAGCCGACCCTGCTCACCTGGGGCCGCGAGGACCGCACCAACCCGCTCGACGGTGCGCTCGTCGCCCTGCGCACGATCCCGGACGCCCGACTGCACGTCTTCCCGCACTGCGGGCACTGGGCGCAGGTCGAACGCTTCGACGAGTTCAACCGCCTCGCCCTCGACTTCTTCTCGCGTTAGGACCCCGCTCCCATGGACATCCGTTCCCTCGGCTACCTCCGCATCGAGACGACCACGCTCGCCGACTGGCGCGCCTACACCCTCGACATCCTCGGCATGGCCGAGGCCCAGGACTCCACCGACACCGTCCTGCACACCCGTGTCGACGACCGGATCCGCCGCCTCACCTTCGTCGCCGGGACCACCGACCGGCTGCTCGCCGCCGGCTTCGAACTGCCGAACGCCCGCGCCCTCGCCGAGGCCGCCGAGGAGCTCGAAGCCTCCGGCTTCCCCGTCAAGCACGCCGACGAGGCCACCCTCGCCGAGCGCCGCGTCCAGGGCCTCATCCACGTCGACGACCCTGCCGGCAACCCCCTGGAGCTGTACTGGGGCCAGGCCCAGGACCACAGCCCGCTGCCCGCCCGATACGGCAACCGCTTCGTCACCACCGCCCCGGACGGCCAGGACCTCGGCCTCGGCCATGTCGTCCTGCCCGCCCCGAACATGGACGAGACCGTCACCTTCTACGAGCACCTGCTCGGCTTCCAGCTCCGCGACCGGATGAAGCTCCCGCCGGTCGCCGTCCCCACCGGCGAACCCGGCCAGGACTTCTACTGGATGAACTTCCTCAGCCCCAACGCCCGCCACCACAGCCTCGGCCTCTACCCGGGCGCGCTGCCGCCCGGCATCGTCCACTTCATGGTCGAGACCGACTCGCTCGACGCCGTCGGCTACTGCCTCGACCGGATGAACGCGGCGGGCATCCCCATCGCCTCCACCCTCGGCCGCCACTCCAACGACCGCATGGTCTCCTTCTACGCCCAGGCGCCCGGCGGCTTCCAGGTCGAGTACGGCTGGGACGGGCTCCTCGTCGACCCGGCGACCTGGACCGCGAAGGAGATCACCTCCGACAGCCTCTGGGGCCACCAGTGGAACGGCTGATGCGCGAGGTCCTCGGCCACTTCGCCAGCGGCATCACGGTCGTCGCCGCCCTCGACGGCGACGGCCGCCCCGCGGGCCTGGCCGTGCAGTCCTTCGCCTCGCTCTCCCTCGAACCGCCGCTGGTGCTGCTCTGCGTGGCGAAGACCTCCACCAGCTGGCCCGCCGTCCGGGCCGCGGAACACTTCGGGATCTCCATCCTCGCCGAGGACCAGCGCGCGGTCTGCGCCGCCCTCGGCCGCCCGGGACCCGACAAGTTCGCCGGCGTCGACTGGACGGTGAGCGAGGACGGCGCCGTCCACATCGAGGGCGCGCTCGCCACCCTCCACTGCGCCGTCCACGCCGTCCACGAGGCAGGCGACCACGACGTCGTCACCGCCCGCGTCCTGGCCCTGGAGGCCCGCGAGGACGGCGCACCGCTCCTCTACTACCTCAGCGACTACGCGACAGGGGTGTTCGGATGAGCTCCGACCAGGGGCACGAGTACGACGTCGTGGTCGTCGGCTCCGGCGCCGCCGGATTCGCCGCCGCGATCACCGCCCGGCTGCGCGGCCTGACCGCCCTCGTCATCGAGAAGACCGACCGCTACGGCGGCTCCACCGCCCTGTCCGGCGGCGCGATCTGGGTCCCGGGCAACCAGCACCTCGACGAGGCCGGCCTCGGGGACACCTACGAGAAGGCCCGCGCCTACCTCGACGCGACCGTCGGCGACCGCGTGCCCGCCGCCCGCAAGGACGCCTATCTCACCCACGGGCCGCGCATGGTGCGGGAGTTCCACGACCGCACCCATGTCCGCTTCATGTACACGCCCGGCTACTCCGACTACTTCCCCGAAGCCCTCGGCGGCATGGCCCAGGGGCGGTCGATCGAGCCGCAGATCGTGGACCTCAAGCGGCTCGGCCCGCTCGCGGCGACCATGCGCCGGGCCGGCCTGCCCACGTACGGGCTGACCATGACCTCGTACGACTTCCGCTTCCTCAACATGGTCGCCCGCACCTGGGCCGGGCGGCGGGCCTCCGTCCGGGTCGGCGCGCGCGCCGTCGGCGCCCTGCTCACCGGACGCAGGCTGCTCTCCCTCGGCGAGGCGCTCATCGCCCGGATGCGGCTCTCGCTGCACGAACTCGGCGGCGAACTCAGGCTGGACGCCCCGCTCGCCGGGCTGCTCGTCGAGGACGGCCGGGTGGCCGGGGTGGAGCTGGCCGACGGCCGGACCGTACGGGCCAGGGGCGGTGTCGTCCTCGCCTCCGGGGGCTTCTCGCACGACCAGGAGCTCCGTGAGAAGCACCTGCCGGCGCCCACCTCCACGGCCTGGACGCACGCCTCGGAGGGGCAGACCGGCGACGCCCTGCGCCTCGGCGAGGAGCTGGGCGCGGCGACCGACCTGCTCGACAAGGTGTGGGGCGCCCCGTCCGTCTGCCCGCCCGGCGAGAAGCCGTTCTTCCTGGTCGCCGACCGGGGCATCCCCGGCATGGTGATCGTGAACGCGGCGGGGGAGCGGTACGCCAACGAGGCGGCGCCCTACCACCGGTTCGTCGACCGCATGTACGCCTGCGACCGCCCGGAGGCGACGACCGTACCGTCCTGGCTGATCCTCGACGCCCGCTCCAAGGCGCGCTACCTCTTCGCCGGGCTCTTCCCCGGCCAGCCGTTCCCCGAGCGGTGGGACGGATTCGTGCGGCGCGCCGGGACGGTCGCGGAGCTGGCGGCGCTGATCGGCACCCCCGGCCTCGAAGCGACGATCGCCCGCTTCAACGGCTTCGCCGCCACCGGGCGCGACGAGGACTTCGGGCGCGGCGACTCCGTCTACGACCGCTACTACGGCGACCCCACCCTCCCGAACCCGAACCTGGCGCCCCTGGACAAGGGCCCCTTCTACGCCGTCCCGGTCCACCCCGGCGACATCGGCACCAAGGGCGGCCTGGTCACCGACGGCGACGGGCGGGTGCTGCGCGAGGACGGCAGCGCCGTCGCGGGCCTGTACGCGGCCGGGAACTGCTCGGCCGCCGTCATGGGGGATACCTATCCGGGACCGGGCGCGACGATCGGCCCTGCGATGGCGTTCGCGTGGGCGGCGGTCAACGACATCGCGGCGCGGTCCACTCCAGCCGGGTCCTGACCCGGGGGTCCTCGACGTACTCGACGGCGGCGAGCGCGGTGTCCCGCGCGGCGCCGTCCGGGTCCCCGTCGGCGAGGATCGACGCCAGCACCTCGACCGCGCGCGGATCCTGACGCATCGCAAGCCCGCGCGCGGCCTCGGCGACCACGTCCTCGTCGTCGTCCGCGAGCCGCGCCGCGAGCGCCTCCCGCAGCAGCGGCGTGTCCTCGGGCACCTCCGCGAGCGCGAGCGTCGCCCAGTCCCGGACTCCGTGGTCGTGGTCCCGGCTCAGCGCGACGAGGGTGGCCACGGCCACCGCGTCCCCGGCGGGCACCGGGCCGGTCAGCGCGCACCCGAGCGCCCGCCGCACCTCGATGTCGGGATGGGCGGCGAGCCCCAGCAGCTCGGGCAGCGCCGCCTCCTCGCCGTACTGTCCGAGCGCGACGACCACGGAGAGCGCGGGCTCGCGGGCGGCGCCGGGCGTCGTCGGCCCCTCGCCGAGCGCCGCCTTCGCCGTCCGTGCCGCCAGCCCGCGCAGGACCGGCAGGCCCCGGGGCGTGAAGCTGTCGAGAGCGCCCAGCACGCGGGCGCCGAGGGCGCGGCGCAGCGGGTCGGGGCTCGCGCACCAGCCGGACGCGGCCCGGAAGGACTCCTCGTCGTCGCGGGCGCCCAGCGTCCGCACCGCCTCCTTCCAGTCGTCCAGGTCCGGCTCGCCGCAGCGCAGCGCCCGCGCGGCCAACTCCTCGGGCGGGACCCGCACCCCGAGCGCGCGCTCCAGGAGCGTGGCGATCGCCGCGTGCCCGGTCTGCTGCTCGTTGCCGCGGCTCGGCACGCCGTCCTCCCGCAGCACCTCCACGACGACGGTCACGCCGCCGTCCTCCCGCACCCGCCGCACCACGACCTCCGGCCCCGCACCCCCGTCCCCGGCCCCGGGACCCGCGCCGTGGCCGCGCCCGGCTCCGGGACCCGCGCCGTGGCCGTGCCCGGCTCCCGGCCCCGTGCCCTCGCCCTGCCCGGCACCCCAGCCCGAAGCCTCGCCCTGCCCGGTCCCCGAGCCCGCGCCGTCGCCGCGCCCGGCCCCCGAGCCCGTGCCCTCGCTGTGCCCGGTCCCCGAGCCCGTCTCGTCACCCTGCTCGCCACCCCAGCCCGAAGCCTCGCCCTGCCCCGGGTCCGAAGCCTCGCCCTGCCCCGGGTCCGGAGCCCCGGCCTGCCCGGCGACCGAGTCGCCCGCCGCGAGCAGGCCGCGGCGCAGCTCCTCCTCGATGTCCACGCCGATCCAGCGCCGCGCCTCGCGCAGCGCGTCCTCGGCAGGGCCCGCGCCGAACTCCAGGAGCGCCCGCACGCTCGCCGTCGACCCGCGGCGGGCCGCGGCCACCAGCGGCGGCAGCCCGTCGGGCCCCGGCCGGCTCGGCGCGGCGCCGTGTTCGAGCAGGACCCGTACGGTCTCCGCGTGCCCGAGCCGTACCGCCCAGTCCAGGGCCGTGAACCCGTACGCCTCCGGCTGGTCCGCCACCGCCCCGGCGGCGAGCAGCGCCCGCACCACCTCCGCGTGCCCGCCGCAGGCAGCCCCGCACAGCGGCAGGTCCCCGGCCTCGGCGCCGCCGGCCCGCCCGGGATCCGCCCCCGCGGCCAGCAGCAGCCGGACGACACCCGGCTCGTTCGCGACGGCCGCCCGGTACAGCGCGGTCTCCCCCTCCTCGTCGGCCGTCTCCGGGGAGGCCCCGGCCCGCAGGGCGCGCACGACGGCGTCGGCCCCCTCGTGAATCGCCTCGAACAACGTGCTCATGCGCCGACCTTCACCCGTGGGACCCGGACGAGGCAAACGAGTTCAGCCCGCTACGCGTCGCACTCCAGGACCGTCCCGCACACCCCGCACCGCGCGCGGACCCGCCGCCCCACCGGCACCCGCAGCCGCTGCCGGCACACCGGGCACGGGAAGGAGACCCGGGCCGAGGCCCCGCTCCCCTCGAAGGCGTACGGGGCGTCCGCCGCCGCCCGCCCGTAGCGGCGGTCCTTCGCGTACCGGTGGCGCGCCGCCCACCCGGCCGCCGCCAGCGGAGGCCGCCGGGCGTCCCGCGCCGCCTCCTCCCGCCCCCGGGTCCATGCCTCGTACGCCCGCGGACTGGTGAACCACGGCGAGGGGTCCTCCCCGAACACCTCGGCCCGTTTGGCCAGCACGTATCCGAACTCCTCCGGCGTCAGGTAGCCCAGCTTCTGGCGGGACATCCCGTCCTCGCGGAACGCGTCGAGCAGCAGCCAGCCCGCCCCCAGATAGGCGGTCACCACATCGGTGAGGATCTCGTTGTCCCGGGTGCCGGGGAAGCCGAGATCGAGGCGGTGCAGCAGCACGTGGGTGATCTCATGGGCGAGCGCCGCGCCCACATCGGCTCGGTGGTCGCGGAAGCGGTCGTTCAGTTCGACGAAGTACTCCGGACCCGCCGCCAGTTCGACGGTCGCCGCGTGCCGCATCTCCCGGAAGCTCACGATCATCCGTGCCTCGGGCAGCCGCAGGTGGTGCACCAGGGCGCCGGCCACCCGTTGTGCCCCGAGGTGGAGGTCCTCGTCGTCGGAGAAGGCCACCGCCGCCGGGGGCACGCTGGCCGCGTACTGGCGTACTCCGTCCGCCGAGAGCCGGCGGTACAGCGCGGTGATCGAGGCCCGGACCGTGGCGAGGTGCGGGAACCCGTGCACGACCGCGCCGGAAGCTCCGGCACCCTCGACTCCGCTTCCGTCCGGCACGCCGCACCCCCTTCCCTCCACTGTACGAGGCCCCCGCACCGCGCCCCGGCGCTGGCCGAAATCGTGCCCTTGTGGCCCCCGGTGAGCGGTGTTCATAATCCGGACCAGGACTTGACGGGCACATGCCATCAAGGCCAACCCCCCACGAAAGGCAGACACTTGAAGAAGAACAGGTTCGTCCGCGCCCTGCAGAGAATCGCCGCGGCCGGCGCCGTCGTCCTCGCCGCCGTCAGCCTCCAGCCCTCCACCACGGCCTCCGCCGCGCCCGCCCCCGTCGTCGGCGGAACCCGCGCCGCGCAGGGCGAGTTCCCCTGGATGGTCCGGCTCTCCATGGGCTGTGGCGGCTCCATGCTGACCCCGCAGATCGTCCTCACCGCCGCCCACTGCGTCAGCGGCTCCGGCAACAACACCAGCATCACCGCCACCGTCGGAGTCGTGGACCTCCAGTCCAGCGCCGCCATCAAGGTCAGGTCCACCAAGGTCCTCCAGGCCCCCGGCTACAACGGGACCGGCAAGGACTGGGCCCTGATCAAGCTCGCCTCGCCGATCACCTCGGTGCCCACCCTGAAGATCGCCGAGACCACCGCGTACAACAACGGCACGTTCACCGTCGCCGGCTGGGGCGCGGCCCGTGAGGGCGGAGCGCAGCAGCGCTACCTGCTCAAGGCCACCGTCCCGTTCGTCTCGGACGCCGACTGCCAGCGGTCCTACGGCGGCGACCTCGTCCCGGGCGAGGAGATCTGCGCCGGCTTCCCCCAGGGCGGCGTCGACACCTGCCAGGGTGACTCGGGCGGCCCGATGTTCCGCCGCGACAACGCCGGCGCCTGGATCCAGGTCGGCATCGTGAGCTGGGGCCAGGGCTGTGCCCGCCCGAACTACCCGGGCGTGTACACCGAGGTCTCCACCTTCGCCGCCCAGATCAAGTCCGCCGCGGCGACCCTGTAGTACGACCGGAGCGAACCGCGCGTGAGCGGGTACGGGGCACCGCCGCCCCGTACCCGCTCACGCACGTCCAGGCACCCGTACCCCTACCCGCACCTGTACCTGTACCTGCTCCCGTCCGTCCGGTGATCGGCTCAGCCGCTCACGCGAGCCGTACGGCCCCCGAATCCGCCGCCCCGCCCTCCAGTTCGAGCACCCACACCTCGTTGGCGCCCTCCCGGAGCACCGGGCCCGGTACGAACAGCGACTCCTGCGGGCCGACGTTCCAGTACCGGCCAAGGCAGAACCCGTTCACCCAGACGAAGCCCCGCACCCCGCCCGGCAGCGAGAGCGTCGCGTCACCCGGACCGGCCACGTCCACCACGGTCCGGAACAGCCCCGGAGCCCCGGCCCCTTCGGCCGCCACCGGCCGGAACGGGACCTTCGCCACCGCCGCAGCCTCGAAGGCGTCCAGGCGCAGGCCGCGGGCCCGCACCCCGTGCACGTACTGCCGCTCGTGCCGGACCCCGACCGTGATCCCCTTCGGCTCCGCCTGCCGGGGCCCGTAGTTGACCCGCCCCAGCGACTCCACCCACAGCTCCACCACCGCGGGCCCGGCCACCGGCTCCGGCAGCGCCTCCTCCTCCGTCGTCAGCACCCCCGCCCGCACCCCGTCCACGTACACCACCGCGCGGTCCCGGAGCCCCTCCACGACCAGCGGATACGGCTGCCGCGGCCCGGGGACCTCCAGCCGGTAGCGCACCACGCCCCGGTCGACCCCCAGCTCCTCGAAGGTCGGCGGCACCGGCGCCACCGCCTCCTCGTCGCCGAGGACCTCCAGCACCTGAGCGAGCGGCGCCCACTGATCCAGGTCCGCCGCCACCGGCCCCGCGATCCGCCGCGGCGGCTCGGGAACCTCCGGCAACGGCCCCTCCGCGTACGCGGCCAGCACCTCGCGGAACCGCCAGAACTTCTCCGTCGGCAGCCCCGCCTCGTCGATCGGCGCGTCGTAGTCGTACGAGGTGACCGTCGGTTCCAGCTCGCCCGCGTGCAGCTCGCCGGCCCGGTTCGCCCCCGCCCAGCCCGCGAAGTTCGTCCCCCCGTGCGCCATGTACACGTTCACCGACGCCCCGCACTCCAGGATCTCCCGCAGCGACTCCGCCGCGTCCCCCGCGTCCCGTACGGCATGGTCCTTGCCCCAGTGGTCGAACCAGCCGCACCAGAACTCCATGCACATCAGCGGCCCCGACGGCTGGTGCCGCCGCAGCACCTCGAACGCCTTGCGCGCCCCCGAGCCGAAGTTCGCCGTCGCCAGCACCCCCGGCACGGACCCGCCCGTGAGCATGTGGTCCTCCGGGCCGTCCGAGGTGAACAGCGGCACCTCCACCCCGCAGTCGAGCAGCAGCTCCGCGACCCACCGCAGGTACCGCTGGTCGGAGCCGTAGCTCCCGTACTCGTTCTCCACCTGCACCATGATCACCGGCCCGCCGCGGCCGATCTGCCGCTCCACGACCTGCGGCAGCAGCGCCCGGAACCAGCGCTCCACATGGCCCAGATACTCCACGTCGGCCGACCGCACCCGCCGCCCCAGGCGGCCCGTCAGCCAGTGCGGCAGCCCGCCGTTCTCCCACTCGGCGCAGATGTAGGGACCCGGCCGCACGATCGCCCACATCCCGGCCGCCGCCACCGCGTCGAGAAAACGCCCCAGCGCCGCCACGTCCCCGTACCGGCCGGGCTCCGGCTCGTACAGATTCCACGGCACGTACGTCTCCACACAGGTGAGACCCATCGCGCGGAGCATCTCCAGCCGATGCCCCCACTGCTCCTCGTGCACCCGGAAGTAGTGCAGCGCCCCCGACAGCAGCCGCACCGGCCTGCCGTCCAGCAGAAAGTCCTCGTCACCCACAGCGAACGTGCTCATGCGCTCACCTTCGCCCTCTGGCGGCGGGCCGGTCCATGGACAAAGATCGTCGCTGTTTGGACGGAAGAACGTCCCCGGAGCGCGGCTCGGAACACGGCGCCGGGACGCGGCTCGGAACACGGCGCCGGGACGTGGCTCGGAACACGGCGCCGGGACGCGGCGGAGAAAGGCAGGCGACGACCGATGTACCACACCTGGATGCGCTACTTCACGCCCAGCCCGGTCCACCACCGGCTCGGCCTCGTCTGCCTCGGCGTCGGACTCCAGCACGGCGCCCTGCCCACCGTCGGCCCCCGCACCCTCGACCACCACGTCGCCGTCGTCGTCAGCGCCGGCAGCGGCTGGTACCGGGCCCCCGACGGGCGCCGCACCACCGTCACCGCCCCCGCCCTGATCTGGCTCACCCCCGGGACCCCCCACCACTACTCCGCCGACCCCGACACCGGCTGGGACGAGGCCTTCGTCGACTTCACCGGACCCGCCACCACCACGTACACCGAACTCGGCTACATCGAACCCGACCGTCCCGTCGTTCCTCTCTCCGACGCCGCCGCGCCCCGCGCCGCCATCGGCCGCATCGCCCGCGCCGCCCGCCGCGGCAACCCCCTCCTCGAGGTAGAGACCGGGGCCGCCGTCCATGAGCTCCTCGTCGCCCTGCGCCGCGCCCGCGCCGACACCAACGCCGACGGCGACCCCGTCCTGACCGCCCTCGCCCGCGACGCCTTCCAGCCGCTGTCCGTCGCCGAACACGCGGCCCGGCACGGCATGACCCAGGCCGAACTCCGCACCGCCGTCCGCCGCGCCGCCGGCTGCAGCCCCAAGGACTACCTGCTCACCATCCGCCTCGGCCGCGCCAAGGAACTCCTCGCGGCCACCGAACTGCCCGTCGCCGCCGTCGCCCGCCGCATCGGCTACGACGACCCCGCCTACTTCTCCCGGCTCTTCACCCGCCGGGTCGGCACCGCGCCCGTCCGCTTCCGCGAACAGCAGGGCAGGGCGGTCCCCGGCGGCTGGAGCGACCGCATCCCGGATCCCGAACACCCCCCGACGATCGCCGGCCGATCCGTCTAAGCTCGCTGCTCATGAGTGAGATCGACGAGTCCGTGACGGCGGAACTGACCCGGCTGCGCGAAAGCATCGACAACATCGACGCGGCGGTCGTCCACATGCTCGCCGAACGCTTCAAGTGCACCCAGCAGGTCGGCGTCCTCAAGGCCCGCCACCAGCTCCCGCCGGCCGACCCCGCGCGCGAGGCCCGGCAGATCGCCCGGCTGCGTGAACTGGCCGAGAGCGCCAAACTGGACCCGGCGTTCGCCGAGAAGCTCCTGAACTTCATCATCGCCGAGGTCATCCGCCACCACGAGACCATCGCGGACGGAGCCCAGGGCTGACCGCGGCGCCGGACCCGAAGACGAACCCCCGCGGCCCCGCCGCCGCGACGAACGGAGCAGTCGGATGAACCGCGTCACCGTCTTCACCCTCGGCGGCACCATCTCCGCCCGCGGCGGCGACGCGAGCCGCATGACCGGCACAGAAGTCCTCGCCGCCCTGGGCGTCCCCACCGGCACCGCCGGTCCGGCCACGCCACCTCCCACCCCGAGCGCAACCGCCGGGGCCCCCGGGGCCCCCGGGGCACGGCGGCGTAGGACGAGGACGTCGGCGACCACGCTGGTGCCGGCGTCGCTG
>NZ_JBEZNQ010000109.1:0-20926 GCF_040653315.1 Streptomyces sp. NPDC047981
ACCCCCCGCCGGCGGGCCCTTCCCCCCCCCCCCAAACCCACCCCCCCCCGGCAACCACCCCCCCGCCCCCACCGGGCGCCCGCGCGGCGATCGCCGCGCGGGCCCCTCGACGTTCTCCCGGCCCTGAAGGTCAGCCCTCGTCGGCCAGGATCAGGTACAGCTTCTTTCGGGCTTCGTTGATGACCTCGACGGCCTTCTGCCGCTGCTCGGTGCTGCCGGTCTTCCAGACCTGACCGAACGCCTCCATCAGACCGAAGCCGGCCTGCCGGATCTCGTTGACGGCTTCCCAGTCGACACCGCGCCCGGCCTCCTCCCACGGGGCGTCCGGCCCCGACTCGGCCTCGGTCCTGCCGGTGTCGGTGAGCGTGAACAGCTTCTTGCCGCCCTCGCTCTCGCTGGTGATCAGACCCTCGTCCTCGAGGAGCTGCAGGGTCGGGTAGACCGAGCCGGGGCTGGGCTTCCACGCCCCGCCGCTGCGCTCGCCGATCTCCTGGATCATCTCGTAGCCGTGCATCGGCCGGTCCTTCAGCAGCGCGAGGATCGAGGCGCGCACGTCACCGCGCCGCGCCCGCCCCCGGCCGCCTCCATGACCGCGCCCGCCGGGTCCTCCCCGGAACGGCCCGCCGCCGAACCCCGGCCCGAACGGGCCGAAGGCGGCGCGCCGCCGCTCGTCGTCACCGCGGAAGCCGCCCCAGCCGCGAGGTCCGGGTCCGCAGTCTCCATGTCCGTGTTCGTGTCCATGTGAACGCATCGCAACGCTCCTTCCATCGGGTTTGTATCGTCGAACGGTCGCGATGCCTCAACGATATATCGGAATACTTCGTTTGCCAATCCCGACCGAAAAGCACGGGACCGGAGCGCGGGCCGGCCGACAGACTGGCGCCCATGAACGCCACGGATCCCAAGGCAGACCTCCGCTTCTACCTCCAGTCCGCCCGCGACGCCCTGCTCTGGAAGCTCGACGGACTCTCCGAGTACGACGTCCGGCGCCCGATGACACCGACCGGCACCAACCTGCTGGGCATGGTGAAGCACGCGGCGAGCGTCGAGCTGGGCTACCTCGGGGACACCTTCGGCCGGCCCTCGAACGAGCCGCTGCCGTGGCTCGCGGACGGCGCCGAACCCAACGCGGACATGTGGGCGACCGCCGAGGAGTCGCGCGAGCGGATCGTGGGGCTCTACCGCCGGGCCTGGGCCCACGCGGACGCGACGATCGAGGCGCTGCCCCTCGACACGGTCGGCACCGTGCCCTGGTGGCCCGAGGGCAGGGACGAGGTGACGCTGCACCACGCCGTCGTCCGCGTCATCGCCGACACCCACCGCCACGCCGGGCACGCCGACATCATCCGCGAGCTCCTGGACGGCGCCGTGGGCATGAACGAGCGGAACACCAGCATTCCCCCGGGCGACACGGCGTGGTGGGAGGAGTACCGAGGCCGCCTGGAGCACGCCGCCCGGGAGGCCGACAAGAACGCCTGACGACTTGGCGACTCAGCGACGGACAGGCCGGCGGCGCCGGGGGGACACGAGACCCGCGCCGCCCCGCCCGGGGCCCCAGGCCCCCGGCACCCCGGTCCTCACCGGTCTCCACCCGTCCCCGGAGATCGGTCCAGTCCTCCGGAATTGGCCTTGGCCTGCCGCTTTCCCGTCACGGTACGGTCCGGTCCATGCGGATCCGAATCGTCGACGCCTTCACCGACCGCCCCTTCTCCGGCAACCCGGCAGGGGTCCTCCTCCTCGACTCCTTCCCCGACGACCACTGGCTCCAGAAGGTCGCCGCGGAGGTCAACCTCTCCGAGACGGCCTTCGCCCACCCCCTTCCCCCCGGTGGCGAGGCCGACTGGGCGCTGCGCTGGTTCACGCCGGTGGCCGAGGTCGACATGTGCGGCCACGCCACCCTCGCCGCCGCTCATGTCCTGCACACCACGGGAGCCGCGACCGGGACCGTCCGGTTCGCCGCCCGCTGCGGCATCCTGAGCGCGACGGCGGCGCCGGACGGCTCGATCACGATGGACTTCCCGACCTCGTCCCTCACCCCGATCGAGACCCCCGCCGGGCTCGAGAAGGCCCTCGGCGCCGAGATCGTCGCCGTGCACGACACCGCCGCCCACATCGGGGACCTGGTCGTCGAGCTGCGCGACGAGGCCGCCGTGCGCTCTCTGACGCCCGATCTCGCGACCCTGGCCGGCCTCGCCGAGCGCGGTGTCGTCGTCACCGCCGCCGCCGAACAGCCCGAGCGGGGCTACGACTTCGTCTCCCGCGCCTTCTTCCCCCGCCTCGGCATCGACGAGGACCCGGTCACCGGCAGCGCCCACACCGCGCTCGCGCCGCTCTGGTCCGCCCGTCTCGGCCGCGACGACCTCACCGGGTTCCAGGGCGGCGCCCGTACGGGCATCGTCTCCACCCGGCTGCGCGGCGACCGCACCCTGCTGACCGGCGACGCGGTGACGGTCATCGAAGGCGACCTGCGCGCCTGACGGTCCCCGCAGACGAGGAAGGGGCGTACGGCACCGGCCGTACGCCCCTTCCTGGCGTCCTACACGGTGGGCAGCCAGTCCACCCGCCCGGCCAGCAGCCCGTATCCCACGAAGGCCACGATGTCGAGCAGCGCGTGCGCCACCACCAGCGGGCCGACCCGGCCCCAGCGGCGGTAGAGGTAGACGAAGACGACCCCCATCACCACGTTGCCGATGAAGCCGCCGATGCCCTGGTAGAGGTGGTACGAGCCGCGCAGCACCGAACTCGCCATCAGCGCAGCCGTCGGCGACCACCCCAACTGCCCGAGCCGGCGCAGCAGATAGCCGACGACGATGACCTCCTCCACGACGGAGTTCTGCACCGCCGAGAGGATCAGCACCGGGTACTTCCACCACACGTCCGGCAGCGACTCGGGCACCACCGTCAGGTTGAATCCGGCACCCCGCGCCGCGAGGTAGAACGCGAGGCCCGCGCTGCCGATCCCGGCCGCGACCAGCGCGCCCCTGCCGAGGTCGGGCCAGGGCCGGGTGCGGTCGAAGCCGATCGACCGCATCCCCGCGCCCTCCCGCAGCAGCAGGTGCGCGACGAGCACGACCGGGACGAGCGCCGTGGCGATGCCGAAGAGCTGCCAGGCCAGATCGAGCCAGGGCCGCCCGGGCGCGTACGAACCGTTGAGCGTCGCCGCCTGCTCCTTCAGCCCGCCGGGCTTGGTCAGCGAACCGACGAAGCTGATCAGGGAGGACGCCGCGCTCGCGCCGAGCGACAGCGCCAGGACGATCAGGGTCTCGGACCGCAGGATCCCGCGCGGAAGGCCGCCGGGCGGCAGGGCATCAGGCACCACACGTTGATCCGACACCACACCTGTCTCCACTTCCCCATCGCGTTCCGGGTACGGAGATCATGCGTGACGGCCCCTGCCCCGCGCCATTCCGGTGCCGTACTCAGGGCTGGGCGAGCCCCACCGGCCAGCGGTGCACCGGCTCGCCGCCCCGCATCAGCTCGGCGTAGCGGCGGGTCGTGGCCGCGAGGGCGGCATCGCGGTCCAGGCCGGAGGCGAGCGCCCGGTGGAAGGTGTCGACCTGCCAGGACGCCCCGTTGACCCGTCCCCGGCACCGTTCCTCGATGACACCGAGGTAGAAGTCGCGGTCGGCAGGCTCGACGTGCCAGGCGTCGAGCCCGGCCGCCGCGAGCGGAAGCAGTTCGTCGAGGACCAGACGTACGGCCGGCACGGCGGCCACTGCGCCCGAGCGCCCGGGGCGCGGCCAGCGCAGCTCCGCGTCGATGCCGTGCCGGCACGCGGTGTCGAAGTTCGCGGCGGCGTCCTCGAAGGGCAGCCGCTTCCAGACGGGCCGGGAGTCCTCGGCGAGCGCCCGCACCAGGCCGTAGTAGAAGGCCGCGTTGGCGACGACGTCGGTGACGGTCGGCCCGGCGGGCAGCACCCGGTTCTCCACCCGCAGATGCGGGACGCCGTCGACCCAGCCGTACACGGGCCGGTTCCAGCGGTACACGGTCCCGTTGTGCAGGACCAGCTCCTGCAGCCGCGGCACGCCGCCCTCGTCCAGGACGCGGAGCGGATCCTCGTCGTCGCAGATCGGCAGGAGGGCGGGGAAGTACCGGAGGTTCTCCTCGAAGAGGTCGTACGCGGAGTCCACCCACCGCTCCCCGAACCAGGTCCGCGGCCGCACCCCCTGGGCCTGGAGCTCCGGCGGCCGGGTGTCGGTCGCCTGGGTGAAGAGCGGCGGCCTGGACTCCCGCCACAGCTCCCGGCCGAAGAGGAACGGGGAGTTGGCGCCGACGGCGATCTGGACCGCCGCCACGGCCTGCGCCGCGTTCCACACGGCGGCGAACCGGGCGGGCGTGACCTGGAGGTGCAACTGCACGGACGTACAGGCCGCCTCGGGCACGATGGACGTGGCCGTGCAGGTCAGCTGCTCGACGCCATGGATGTCGAGGGTGAAGTCCTCGCCCCGGGCGGCGACGATCTGATCGTTGAGCAGCGTGTAACGGTCGACTGCGGAGAGGTTCTCGGAGACGAGATCGCCTTGGGCGAGCGTCGGCAGTATTCCGATCATGACGACGCCCGCGTCGAGTTCACGCGCCTTGCGATCGGCATATCCCAAGCCGGTCCTGAGTTCCTCCGCGAGCCGATCGAAAACGCGCCCTCCGAGTCGATGCGGGGCGATGTTCACTTCGAGATTGAACATTCCCAGTTCGGTCTGGAAATCCGAGCTGGCGATGCGTTCGAGGACGGCTCCGTTGACCATCCTGGGCATGCCGTCGGCGCCCGCGAGATTGAGTTCGATCTCGAGTCCCATCAGATTCCTCGGCCGGTCGAACCTCTTCTCCGCCAGGAGCCTCGCAAGACCCGCCAGACACTGCTGGAGCTTCCTGCGGTATCGCTGCCGATCGGACAGGTCGAACCCGTCCGCCACGACCTTCTCCCCCATGGAAGCTTCCCTCCCGATCGGGCGGCCACGGCGACGGCCGCGCGCGTCACGGACGATGATGCCCACGCGATTGATCCATAACGCCTGCGGACCGCCCTCGTTGAACGATAGGCTGGATCGAGCAATCCCCCGGCACCTCCCAGAGTCATCCGGCAACGGACATATTCCGCAGCCATATTCACCGAAAGCATGGGGTCGATATCCGGCCGTCCACTCCGGTGAAGTCCGCGCAGGCAGAAGACCGGCGCGCGTCGCAAATACGATGAATCGCCGCCGGAGCGAGACCGGATGAGGCCTTGCGCGCAATATTGGCGACCGCTAGCGGAAACACCGTGTGAACACGTCTCGTATAAACTCCGCGAACGAGGCAGAGTGTTGGCACCCGGCCATGACATCCATGGCTTCACGGCCCCTCCGGCCCGGCAGCCCACAGCGCCGTCGTACCTGCCCACGCGTCACCGTGTCTCCTGAGCGAGAGGCGACCCATCATGCTTCGACCCTCCCCGGCCCCCGCGCCGGCCCTGCGCAGTGTCCTCGCGGCCCTCGGTTCCCCCACCGCCGTCCGCGAGGCACGAACTCCCGCCCTGCGTGCGGCCCAGGGGCCACTGAGCCCCGAGCTGCCCCTGCCCGTCCACGTCCTCGACGTACGGGACCAGGTCGTCGACGTACGGGACCAGGTCCTCCCGCCCGGGCAGGCGCCGCGCACGCGGCTGGCCGGCTGGCGCTTCCTGATCCGAGGCACCGACCGGGCGATCGCCGCCGCCGACACGATGCTCACCCCCGACGGCTGGTCCTTCTCGCACTTCTTCGAAGGCCCCTACGTCACCGCCACCGAACGGGCGCTGCTGCAGGCCGAGGCGCTGCCCACGACGTACCAGCCCCGGCTGCTGTCCGTACCGGAGTTGTACATGCTGACCCTCTGGCTGCACGGCGACACGGAGTCCGACGGCACGTCCTCCGCGCCCGACCCGGCGGACCTGCTGATCCCGCTCGCCCCGGCACCGCCCGGCATCGCGGCGAACCAGCCGCACCTGGTCGCCGACCTGCTGCCCGTGCTCACCCTGCGGCTTGCTCCCCCGCCGCTCTTCGGCACCCCGGCGCCCGCCTGAGCGGGTCTCCCGGAACGTATCGCGCCCCGCGCGCCCACCCGGCCGCGGGGCGCGCTGCTGCCCGAGCGAGCACGCGGGGGAGGAAGGACCGTTGCCGAACGACCGTCTCGAACACCCCCTCCCCTTACGGGCTAGCCCATCAGGGCTACCCCGAACCACCCGAAGAGACCGCCCAGTTGAGCTGAACCGCCCGCGCGGGTGATACGTCTTCATGCAGTAGGAAGAGCTGCCGCGAAATACCTGCGGATCGCCGTCCGTGGGGGAACACTGGACCAACCGAACCGACAACGGGGGGCGGCCATGAGCACCGAACCGAGCCGCAGGACGACAGACTCACTCACCACGACGCAGCGAAAGAACCCATCCATGTGCCAGCACCAGCCTGCCTGTCCCACCGCCGAATCCGCCGACCGGGAGGCGGCCCGCATGACGGCGCACCATCCGGAGCAGGGCTGGAGCCTGCTGTGCAACGGGGTCCTGCTCTTCGAGGACACCGGTGAACTGCTGCCGGACGGCCAGATCATCGCCCCGCACCGCCCGCTGACGACGGGCCGGGTGACGACCGCCGCCTGACTTCGGGCCGGCGTGCCCGGGGCACGACACGTACGAGGGAACGCGCACACGAAAGGGCCGGCCCGGAGAGAACTCTCCGAACCGGCCCTGACTCATGCCGATATCAGTGGTCGTACTCGTCCAGCGGCGGGCAGGAGCAGACCAGGTTGCGGTCGCCGAACGCGCCGTCGATCCGGCGGACCGGCGGCCAGTACTTGTCCGCGGGCGAGACACCGGCCGGGAAGACCGCCTCGTCACGGGTGTACGGGTGGTTCCACTCGCCACCGAGCGCGGCGGCCGTGTGCGGGGCGTTGGCCAGCGGGTTGTCCCCGGCCGGCCACTCGCCCGACGCGACCTTCTCGATCTCGCCGCGGATCGCGATCATCGTGTCGCAGAAGCGGTCGATCTCGGCGAGGTCCTCGGACTCGGTCGGCTCGATCATCAGCGTGCCGGCCACCGGGAACGACATCGTCGGCGCGTGGAAGCCGTAGTCGATCAGGCGCTTGGCGATGTCGTCGACGCTGACGCCGGTCGCCTTGGACAGCGGGCGCAGGTCGACGATGCACTCGTGGGCGACGAGCCCGGCCGGACCGGTGTACAGCACCGGGTAGTGCGGCTCCAGGCGCTTGGCGATGTAGTTCGCCGCCAGGACGGCCACCTGCGTGGCGCGCTTGAGGCCCTCGCCGCCCATCAGGCGCACGTACGACCAGGAGATCGGCAGGATGCCGGCCGAGCCCCACGGGGCGGCCGAGATCGGGCCGACGCCCGTCTCGGGACCGGCGGTCGGCTGCAGCGGGTGGTTCGGCAGGTACGGCGCGAGGTGCGCGCGCACACCGACCGGTCCGACGCCGGGACCGCCACCGCCGTGCGGGATGCAGAAGGTCTTGTGCAGGTTGAGGTGCGAGACGTCGCCGCCGAACTTGCCGGGCTTGGCGAGCCCGACGAGTGCGTTGAGGTTGGCGCCGTCGACGTAGACCTGGCCGCCGGCCTCGTGGACCTCGGCGCAGATGTCGGCGACGTGCTCCTCGAACACACCGTGCGTGGACGGGTAGGTGATCATCAGCACGGACAGCTCGTCGCGGTACTGCGCGATCTTGGCGCGCAGGTCGGTGACGTCGACCTCGCCGTCGTCGGCGGTCTTGACGACGACGACCTTCATGCCGGCCATCACCGCGGAGGCGGCGTTGGTGCCGTGCGCGGAGGACGGGATCAGGCAGACGGTGCGCTGCTCGTCGCCGTTGGCGCGGTGGTAGGCGCGGACGGCCAGCAGACCGGCCAGCTCGCCCTGCGAACCGGCGTTGGGCTGGATCGACACCTTGTCGTAGCCGGTGACCTCGGCGAGACGCTCCTCGAGCTCGGTGATGAGCGTGAGGTAGCCCTGGGCCTGCTCGACCGGGGCGAAGGGGTGCATCTGGCCGAACTCGGGCCAGGTCACCGGCTCCATCTCGGTGGTCGCGTTCAGCTTCATCGTGCAGGAGCCGAGCGGGATCATGCCGCGGTCGAGCGCGTAGTCGCGGTCGGCGAGCCGGCGCAGGTAGCGCAGCATCGACGTCTCGGAGCGGTGCGCGTGGAAGACCGGGTGCGTGAGGTACGCGTCGGAGCGCAGCAGCCCGGCGGGCAGCACGTCCTCGCCGGCCGAGTCCAGGGCCTCGATGTCGGCGTCGACGCCGAAGGCGGCCCAGACGGCGGCGATCTGCGCGCGCCCGGTGGTCTCGTCGCAGGAGGCAGAGACGTGGTCGGCGTCGACGAGGTACAGGTTGACGCCGGCCTCGCGGGCCGCGGCGACGGCCTCGGCGGCCTTGCCGGGGACGCGGACGGTGACGGTGTCGAAGAAGGAGCCGTGGACGACCTCCACGCCACCGGCGGTGAGGCCGGCGGCGAGAACGGAGGCGTACCGGTGGACGCGCTGAGCGATCTGCTTCAGCCCGTCGGGCCCGTGGTAGACGGCGTACATGCCGGCCATGACGGCGAGCAGCACCTGCGCGGTGCAGATGTTGCTGGTGGCCTTCTCGCGGCGGATGTGCTGCTCGCGGGTCTGCAGGGCCAGGCGGTAGGCGCGGTTGCCGTCGGCGTCGACGGAGACGCCGACCAGGCGGCCGGGCAGCGAGCGGGCGTGCTTGTCCTGGACGGCCATGTAGCCGGCGTGCGGCCCGCCGAAGCCCATGGGCACGCCGAACCGCTGGGTGGTGCCGACGGCGATGTCGGCCCCGAGGGAACCGGGCGAGGTCAGCAGCGTCAGCGCGAGCAGATCGGCGGCAACGGTGACGATCGCGCCGAGCTCGTGGGCGGCGTCGATCAGCGGCTTGATGTCCCGCACGGCACCGGAGGCGCCCGGGTACTGGAGCAGCACGCCGAAGACCCCGCGCTCGGCGACCTCGGCGGGGATGCCCGCCGAGAGGTCGGCGACGACGACCTCGACACCGGTCGGCTCGGCGCGGGTCTCGATGACGGCGATGGTCTGCGGCAGCGCGTCGGCGTCGACGAGGAAGACCCCGTTCTTGACCTTGCCGACACGGCGGGAGAGCGCCATGGCCTCGGCGGCGGCGGTGCCCTCGTCGAGCAGCGAGGCGCCGGAGGTCGGCAGGCCGGTGAGGTCGGCGACCACGGTCTGGAAGTTGAGCAGCGCCTCGAGCCGACCCTGCGAGATCTCGGGCTGGTACGGCGTGTAGGCGGTGTACCAGGCCGGGTTCTCCATGACGTTCCGCAGAATCACCGGCGGCGTGAAGGTCCCGTAGTAGCCGAGACCGATCATCGGCGCGAGCACCTGGTTGCGGTCGGCGAGCTCACGCAGCTCGGCGAGCACCTCGGCCTCGGTACGGGCAGCGGGCAGGCCGAGGGCCTCGGCGTTCTTGATCACGTCCGGCACGGCGGCGGCCGTCAGCTCGTCGAGCGAGCCGTAGCCGACCTGCGCGAGCATCTTGGCCCGGGCTTCGGCGTCGGGCCCGATGTGCCGCTGCTCGAACGGGATGCCCTGTTCGAGCTCGGAGAGCGAAATGCGGTTGGCGGTCATGTACGGAGGCCTCCTGGTCGTCACGACCTGCGAGGGACACCACGGCGCGGGTGCCCGGACGGCCTCCCCCTCTGTCATCTCAACCTGAGAGCTTCACCGGCAGACCAAAGGCCCGCCGGCTTTCACCGTCGGTGAGAGCGGACGCCGTCGGACCTCCGCTCTGCTTTCCAGAGTGACCTCGTCCATGCGGTACCGGGTGCCTGAGAGATTCCGGGGAGGATTTGCTCCTTCGGCGCCTCCGAAAGGTTTCTCCGGAGGACTCTCCCGCACGGGGTCGACAGCCACAGCCAGCCTACCAGCGCGGTTCCGTCTTCCATCGCTCAAGTGGCCGACATCCCAGATGTGCACTTTCGTATTCTTTGTAGGTCTTCAACGAGCAGCTGCGACCAGTTGGAGGGACCGTGCAGACCGACATCGATCCGCGCAGCCTGATCGGCCGCAAGGCGTTCGACTGCAACGGCCACAAGATCGGCACCGTGGACGAGGTGTACCTGGACGACGCGACGGGGGTCCCCGAATGGGCGGCGGTCCGCACGGGTCTCTTCGGCCGCGACGCCTTCGTCCCCCTGGAGCCGAGCGAACTGGTCGACGACGCCCTCCACATCCCGTACGAACGCGCCCTGATCAAGGACGCCCCGGACTTCGGCGTGGGCCGCCACCTGTCCCCGGAACAAGAACTCCAGCTCTACCGCCACTACAGCCTTGCCCTCCCGCCCCCACCACCCCCGGACCACGACTTCGGCCGCCTGGCAGGCCACGACGACACATGACCGCCGAGGGACCGACGGCGCCCCTACCAGGCCAACCGCACCCAGCCACACACGGGAAGCCCCGCCGAAGGCGCCCAGCCACGCACGAACGAGCACCCGCAAACCCTGCCGCCCCCGCCGCACGGGCAGGCGACGCACCCACCTCCCGAGCCCGCCGACGGCGCTCAGCCACACACAGGAGCACCCGCACCTCTGCCCATCCAGTCGCACGGGTGGTGCGGGTGGGAACCCCAGCCCGGCCGCAGGCCGGGCGCACCCCCTAGGCGACCGCCGCCGCCCCGCTCCCTCCCCCGACCAGCGGCAACGGCTCCCCCTCCACCAACTCCGGATCGTCGACGAGGAACGTCCGCACCCTCCCCGGCGCCGACCCCGGCTCCTCGAAGCGCACGGTGACCCGCCCCACCCCGCTCCCCTGCACCCACCCGGCCCCGTACACGGCATGCCGTACGTCGTGCCCGGGCGCAAACCGCCGCGAGCCGGCCGCGGCCGACTCCTCCGCCGTAGCCGCCTCGGGGGCAGCCACCTCCTCCACCGCGCCGGGGTCCCGAGACTCCTCCGCGGCCTCCGCCGCCTCCGCCTGCGCGAACAGGTCCTCCTGCGTGTAGTCCGCGAGCCCGCTCACCCCCACCCCCAGCAGCCGCACCCCGCCCGTGGTGTCGACGCCCTCCAGCAGCCGCCCCGCAGCCTCCCGCACCACCAGCGGGTCGTCCGTCGGGCCCCGCAGGGTCTCCGACCGCGTCAGGGTCGAGAAGTCGAAGCGCCGCACCTTCAGCACGATCGTCCGCCCCGAGTGCCCCGAGGCGCGCAGCCGCCCCACACACCGCTCGGCCAGCCGCTCCACCTCGATCCGGATCCGCACCCGATCGTGCAGGTCCACGTCGAAGGTGTCCTCGACCGACACCGACTTGGCGTCCCGCTCGGCCACCACGGGCCGATCGTCGTACCCCTGGGCCATCCGGTACAGCGACGCTCCGTGTGCCCGCCCCAGCAGCCGTACGAGCTCGTCCTCACCGGCCTCCGCGAGGTCCGACACCGTCGTCATCCCGGCCCGCCGCAGATGCTCCCCCGTGGCCGGCCCCACCCCCGGCAGGATCCGCACGGACTTCGGCCCGAGCAGCTCGCGCTCGGTCCCGGGCTCTATGAGCACCAGGCCGTCGGGCTTGGCCTCCTCGGAGGCGATCTTGGCCAGCATCTTGGACCCCGCGAGCCCCACCGACCCCGTCAGCCCCGTGGTGCCGAGAATGTCCCTGCGCAGCCGCTCACCGGCCTCCCGCGCCGTCCCGGTGTCATCGGCCACACCCCCGGCCTCCAGGTCCACAAAGGCCTCGTCCAGGCTCAGCGGCTCCACGAGCGGCGAGAGCTGCCCCAGCAGCTCCATGACCTGCTCGCTGATCGACCGGTAGAAACCGAAGCGCGGCACGAGATAGGCGGCGTTCGGCGCGAGCCTGCGGGCCTGTGCCATCGGCATCGCCGAGTGCACCCCGAACCTCCGCGCCTCGTACGACGCCGTGGCCACGACCCCGCGCGGACCGAGCCCTCCGACGACCACCGGCTTCCCGCGCAGACTCGGCTTCGCCGCCTGCTCGGCGGCGGCGAAGAAGGCATCCATGTCGAGATGCAGAATCGTCGGCGCGGTTCTCACACTCCGATGCTGCCCCACGCCACTGACAATCGGCCCGCACTCCCGTACGGCCGCGCCAGAAGCAGGCAGCCCCCGGTGCTCAGACCGCCCGGTCGCGCCGCCGTCGGGCGAGTTCGTCGCCCGGGTTGTGCCCGATGAGGGTCTCGCCGGTGTCGACGCGCTCCCCATGCAGCTGGGACAGCGCCGCCTCGACATCCCGCCACACGACGCCCACGGCGATGCCGAAGACGCCCTGACCACCCTGGAGCAGGTCCACGACCTCGTCGGGCGACGAGCACTCGTACACCGTCGCCCCGTCGCTCATCAGGGTCATCCGCTCCAGGTCACGGAAGCCGCGCGCCCGCAGATGCTGGACGGCCGCCCGGATGTTCTGCAGCGCGACCCCGGTGTCCAGGAAACGCTTGACGATCTTCAGGACGACGACGTCACGGAAGCTGTAGAGCCGCTGCGTCCCGGACCCGTACGCGGGCCGCACGCTCGGCTCGACGAGCCCCGTGCGTGCCCAGTAGTCCAACTGGCGGTAGGTGATCCCCGCCGCCGCGCACGCGGTCGGCCCCCGATACCCCACCGTGTCCGTGCCGGCCGAAGCGTCCACCGCCGGACTGCCGTGAAGCGGATACGGACCGCTCTCCACGGGCGCGCGCCCGAGGGAGCCCCCTGCCGTACCGTCGCCGCTGCTCATCACGCCGACCCTCCGTCCTTGACCTGCCCACACGAAGGTAGGCAGTCACTTGGGGTGCGTCAACGATCGCCACACTCGGCACGCCGAGTGATAATCACCCTGAGAGTGGTTTCCCGTGTCCCTCTCCGGGGAAAGGGTCTCCGAATGCGCTGCCTGTGCCCCGCGCACGACGGCCGAAACCTCACTCCCGGCACGGCCCTGCCCGGCCCGCGACACCTCCGCACACCGGGCACGACACGTCGCACGGCTACGTCACTGGCTGCTGGACCCGAAGTCCTCGGGAGAGATCTGGTCGAGGAACTCGCGGAACTTCTCCACCTCGTCCTCCTGCTCGTCCGGAATCGCGATACCGGCGTCGTCCAGCACGCCGTCACTGCCGTAGATCGGCGTCCCGGTGCGCAGGGCCAGCGCTATCGCGTCGGACGGCCTGGCGCTCACCTCGACGCCGCTGGCGAAGACCAGCTCCGCGTAGAAGACACCTTCACGGAGGTCGGTGATGCGGACCTCGGTGAGCTCCTGGCCCACCGCCTCAAGGACATCCTTGAAAAGGTCGTGCGTCAGCGGCCTGGCAGGGGCCATGCCCTGCTGCGCGAAGGCGATCGCGGTCGCCTCCCCCGGTCCGATCCAGATGGGGAGGTACCGATCGCCTCCCACTTCACGCAGGAGCACGATCGGTTGGTTGGAGGGCATTTCCACCCGGACACCCACAACGTCGAGCTCGTTCACACAGCAACCCTAGGACGTGCCCGACCGGTTTGGGTAGTCGGGCCCCGACAAGATCACTGCAACCGGAGCCCCAGGGCGGTCTGGACCAGTGCCGCGTGCAGCCGTACGGAGAGCCCTGCGAGCTCCTTCGCGGTCGCCTCCGCATGGGCTCTGGTCTGCGGGTTACGGTGCCGGCGCAGCGGCGCCACCATCTGCTCGACGAGCCCCGCCTCCCGGTCGGCGGCCGCTTTGACCGCCCGCAGATGCCGAGGTTCCAGACCGAATCTCCCCAGATCCGCGACAAGCCTGGCGACGGTCACCGCCTCGGCGTCGTAGCCGCCCTCGGGCCCGGCGGTGAGGAGTCCGTACGACTCCCACTCCACGAGCTCGGCCTCCGTGACCTCTGCGGCCGCGAGCAGCTCGGCCCGCCCCACCCGGGCGGCGGTCGGACGATCGCCCTCCGGGTCCCAGGCACCGTCCAGCAGGTCCCGCTGGGGAGTGGGAGCCGGCAGCCTGACCTGCTCACCCCGGGCGAGGGCGTCGAGATGCTCGCGGATGACCTTCAGTGGAAGATAGTGATCACGCTGCATCCGCAGGATCTGGGCGAGCCGCTCCACGTCCTGCGGGCTGAACTTCCGGTACCCGGAGGCCGTCCGCCGGGGCTCGACGAGCCCCTCGGCCTCCAGGAACCGGATTTTCGAGATGGTCACTTCGGGAAACTCGTCGCGCAGCTGGTTCAGCACCGTCCCGATGCTGACCAGCCGGTCGCCCGCAGCGGCGGCACCGTGACCGGTACCACCCGTCGGAGTTCGCAACATGGACCTTCCCTGAAGTTCCCGAGGCGTCACACGCCTCGCTGGCTCGAGTAGAAGACCAGCCGGTACTTGCCGATCTGCACCTCGTCGCCCGCGGACAGAACCACCGAGTCGATCGGCTCACGGTTCACGTACGTGCCGTTGAGGCTGCCGACGTCGGCGACCGTGAAGCTGCCGTCGGGCGCCCGCCGGAACTCCACGTGGCGCCGTGACACGGTCACGTCGTCGAGGAAGATGTCGCTCTGCGGGTGACGGCCGGCCGTGGTCAGCTCGCTGTCCAGCAGGAATCGGCTCCCCGAGTTCGGTCCCCGGCGCACCACCAGGAGCGCCGATCCGGCCGGCAGCGCCTCGACGGCCGCCAGCGCCTCGGGCGACAGGTTCGGCAGCTGCGTCTGACCGGTCACCTCGGCGTCGTACGCCTCAAGACCGGAGATCGAGATCGTCGACGTCGTCTCGGACGGACGCTCCACGTTCGCCCCGCCGCGCAGCGGAGTGCCGCAGTGGGAGCAGAAACGGCTGTCCGCGGCATTGCGGTGACCGCACCTCGTACACACCGGCATGGACGCGTCCTCCCGCCGCGGCTGACCCGCGGAGGTCTGGGTCGCGTACGGGTCGGGGGTGAACCCTCCACCCGTACTTGAGGTTGATGGTTCTCCGAAACCTATGCGCCCGGCACCGGCAGGGTCAACAGACGACGCGCCCTCGCCGCCGACCTCGTCACGGAAGAGCGGGCGTTCGCCGCCCTGCTCCTCCTCGCTCTGGGCGTGGCGCGGCGCGCGGTGCTTGGCGTTGCCGCCGTCCTCGCGTGCGCTCTTGCCGAACAACTTCGCAAAAAAACTCACGGGCGATTCCCCTTGACCGAAACAGACCCGCCCGTGGGGCAGGACGAACCCTGAATGAACACACCTGCCGACCCGGACATCCTCACAACGTCCGTATCCACCCGACAGTTTCCACCACGCACCACCCTTGTGGTGCGGCGACCCCCCGCAACGCCATCCCCATGTCGCGCGGCTGCCATGTGCCCCCGCCTCACTGCGAGGACGACTGAGCGTAGTCAGGCCGCTTCGCAGGTCGCAAGGCATCCACGACGATCTTCTGGGACCGGGCCACGGTCGCGGTGGCCTGCTCCTTCTCCAGCGTCTGCACGACGCCACCGGGGATGTTGAGCGCGGGCTCGAGATCCTCGGGCTTGCCGATGACCTTGAAGACGTACGGAGCGGTCACCTTCGTTCCATCGATCTCTATGTCAGCGCCACTTCCTGTGAAGTAGCTGTCCGCGACCACCCGCACATCGTTGATCTGGATCGCCTCGGCGCCCGCGGCACGGAGCTCCTGGATCGCGTCGAGCAGCATGTCCGACTCGACCGCCGCCTCCGCCCCGCGGACGGTGAGCGTGATCCCCGGGCCTTCCGCAGCGACAGTTCCGGCCAGAATCCCGAGCTGGCGCTCCTTCTCCTGGGTCTGCTTGCGGGCCTCCTCGGCCTGGTCCGAGCTGGACTCCAACTCCGAGCGCTGGGTCTCCAGCCGGGCCTTCTCGTCCTCCAGGCGCTGCGTCCGGTCGTCGAGCTCGTCCAGGATGCGGACCAGGTCCTCCTGGCGGGCGCCGCGCAGCGCGCTGTTGTCACTGGTGGAACGGACCTGGATCGCGAGGCCCAGGCCGAGGACGAACAGCAGCAGGGCGACGATGAGTTGGGCCCGGCTCACCCGCGGCGGCCACAGGCCGGCGGCCAGCCGCTGCCGCCCCGTCTGCTGCGAACCGGACGGCTGCGGCGCGGTCGGCTGCGTCTCGGGCCCGTCGGCGGGAGCGGCGCCGGGAGCGGACGGCTCCGCCGGCTTCGACCGGTCGTCGTCGGGGTTCTCTGGGGTTCCCGGGTTCACGTCGTTGCTCATCGGCGTCACGCCCGGAAGACGTGCCGCCGGATGGCGGCCGCGTTGGAGAAGATCCGGATGCCGAGCACGACGACCACACCCGTCGACAGCTGCGCGCCGACACCCAGCTTGTCACCGAGGAAGACGATCAGCGCCGCCACCACCACGTTCGACAGGAAGGAGACCACGAAGACCTTGTCGACGAAGATCCCGTCGAGCATGGCCCGCAGGCCGCCGAAGACGGCGTCGAGGGCGGCGACCACGGCGATCGGAAGATAGGGCTCGACCACCGCCGGAACCTCGGGACGGACCAACAGTCCGACCACGACTCCCACGATCAGGCCCAGTACGGCGATCAAGATGTGCCCTTCCCTGTGTCGGCCGTGGCCCGCCCGGTGGCCTTGGCCGCCCCGGCTCCCCTCGGCTCTGCTGTACGTACGATCAGGCTCGGCGCGGCCGGCAGACGTACCTCGGCCTCGGCCGAGATGCTCGTACGGATTCCGAAGTTCTCCTGCAGCGCGTGCAGATACTGCCCGTCGGCGCTGTCCTGGAACGCGGTGCTCAGGCGCTGCCCGTCCCCCACCGCGAGAACGGTGTACGGCGGGACCAGCGGCTTGTTGTCGACCAGTATGGCGTCGCCCGCCGCACGGATCGCGGACAGCGACGTCAGCCGCTGACCGTTGATCGAGACGGCCTCGGCGCCCGACTCCCACAGCCCGTTCACGACCCGCTGCATGTCGCGGTCGCGGACCCGCCCGGTGTCGGAGAATCCGCTGCTCTCCCGGGGACCCCCGCCGCCGCTCTCGGTGTCCTTGGCGTCGTCGACGACGAGCTTCACACCCGGGCCGCGCACCGGCGTCGCACCGGAGAGCAGCGCCACCAACTCGGCCTGGTCACCACCGTGCTGTTCGAGCGCCCTGCGCTGCCGCTCCCCGACCTCGACCCGGATCTTCTCGACGTCCTCCTCCAGCCTGTCGGCCGCGGAGGTGTCCGCCTCGATCCGGTCGATGAGTTCCTGCCGCTCCTTGGCGACGACCGGGGCGGAGATCCGCGCCTCGGCCGCACCCACGGTCACCACGGCGGCCGCCAGGACGAGGCCCGCCGCGAGGCCCAGCTTGGCCCGGAGCGTACGGGGAAGTCCGCCGCCCTCGGCGGCGCGCCGGGCCGAGGCCTCGGCGTAGCCGTCGTCGAGCGCGTGGTCCATCACGTTGTTCAGCAGCGACATGGACGCGTCCGGGCGCGGCGGTGGTGTTCCGGTGCTCCGAACGGGGGGCTGCTGCGACATGCCGCACATCGTCGCACGTCGGGGCTGCTACCGCCGAATGGCCCCACCGCCGGGCCGGGCGGTGTCCGGCGGACACCACCCGGCTCAGCGGCCCCAATGGTTCAGTGACCTGCGCTGTCGACCACGTTCGACCACTCGTCGAGCAGCGCCTGGGCGGAGGTGTCGTCGGGTCCCTCGGCCCACAGATGGGTGACGGCCTCGGCCGGGTCGGGCAGCACCATCACCCACCGCCCGTCGGCCTCGACGACCCGCACGCCGTCGGTGGTGTCCACGGACCGCTCACCGGCCGCCTCCACCACTCGCCGCATCACGAGACCCTTCACCGCCCACGGCGTCGCGACATCCCTCCGCAGGACATGCGCCCGCGGGATGCGGGCGTCGATCTGGCTCAGCGTGAGCTGTGTCCGCGCGACGAGCCCGAGGAGCCTGACGAACGCGGCGGACCCGTCGAAGACGCTGCTGAACTCGGGAATGATGAATCCGCCGCGCCCGTCACCACCGAAGATCGTCGACTCCTCACGCCCGACCCTGGTCAGATCGTCCGGCGAGGTCGTCGTCCACTCCACCTGTGTGCCGTGGTACGCCGCCACCTGCTCGGCGATCCGCGTGGTCGTCACCGGCAGCGCCACCCGTCCCGAACGCCGCTCGGCGGCCACGAGATCGAGCATCACGAGGAGCGAGCGATCGTCCTCGATGATCCGGCCCCGCTCGTCGACGAGGGACAGCCGCTCACCCACCGGATCGAACCGCACCCCGAACGCGGCCCGCGCCGAGGCGACGATCTCCCCGAGCCGTACGAGCCCGGCCCGCCGGGTCTCCGCCGACTCGGTCGGCCGCGCCTCGTCGAGCCCCGGGTTGATCGTCAACGAATCCACCTGGAGCCGGCCGAGCAGGCTCGGCAGAACGAGCCCCGCGCTGCCGTTGGACGCGTCGACAACGACCTTCAGTCCCGCCTCCGCGATCCCTGAGATATCGACATTCCGCAGCAACGAACCGGTGTACGAGTCGAAGACGCTCGCCGGGAAGGAGAGATCACCGATCTCGCCCGGGAACGCCCGCCGGTACTCCTGTCGTGCGAAGACCCGGTCCAGCTTGCGCTGTCCGGCCTGCGAGAGATCGGCTCCGCGCTCGTCGAAGAACATGATGTCGACGGAGTCCGGCACACCGGGCGAGGTCCGCAGCATGATCCCGCCCGCGCTCCCCCGAGCGGTCTGCTGCCGTGCCACCGGAAGCGGCACGTTCTCCAGGTCGCGTACGTCGATGGCACTGGCCTGGAGCGCCGAGATCACGGCCCGTTTCAGGGCACGCGCGCCCCTGGAGTGGTCACGCGCGGTGGTGACCGTCGCGCCCTTCTTCAACGTCGTCGCGTACGCGCCCGCGAGCCTGACGGCAAGCTCGGGCGTGATCTCCACATTCAGGATCCCGGAGACTCCACGCGCCCCGAAGAGATGCGCCTGCCCGCGCGACTCCCAGATGACGGAGGTGTTGACGAAGGCGCCGGCCTCGATGGTCTTGAAGGGATAGACCCGGACGTTGCCCTGAACGATCGATTCCTCACCGACCAGGCACTCGTCCCCGATGACGGCACCGTCCTCGATCCGGGCCGCCCGCATGATGTCGGTGTTCTTCCCGATGACGCAGCCGCGGAGATTGCTCTGCTGTCCGATGTAGACGTTGTCGTGGATCACGGCCTTGTGCAGGAACGCGCCACTCTTGACGACGACGTTCGACCCGATGACGGTGTGCTCGCGCACCTCCGCGCCGGCCTCGACCTTCGCGTAGTCGCCGATGTAGAGCGGCCCGCGCAGCACGGCCTCGGGGTGCACCTCGGCGCCTTCGGCGACCCACACGCCCGGCGAGATCTCGAAGCCGTCGATGTCGACCTGGACCTTGCCCTCAAGCACGTCGGCCTGGGCCTTGACGTAGCTCTCGTGGGTACCGACGTCCTCCCAGTAGCCCTCGGCGATATAGCCGTAGATCGGCTTGCCCTCCTTCATGAGTTGAGGGAAGACATCACCCGACCAGTCCACCGAGACATCGGCCTGGACGTAGTCGAAGACCTCGGGCTCCATGACGTAGATGCCCGTGTTCACGGTGTCCGAGAAGACCTGTCCCCAGGTCGGCTTCTCCAGGAACCGCTCGACCTTCCCCTCCTCGTCGACGATCGTGATGCCGAATTCCAGCGGATTCGGCACACGGGTCAGACAGACGGTGACCAGGGCGCCCTTCTCCTTGTGGAAGGCGATCAGGTCGGTCAGATCGAAGTCGGTGAGTGCGTCCCCCGAGATGACGACGAAGGCGTCGTCCTTCAACGCCTCCTCGGCATTCTTCACACTCCCCGCGGTACCGAGCGGTTTCTCCTCGTTGGCATACGTGAGCTCCATTCCGAGCTCTTCGCCGTCACCGAAGTAGTTCCTGACCAGCGAGGCGAGAAACTGCACGGTCACGACGGTCTCGGTGAGACCGTGCCTCTTGAGCAGTCGCAGGACATGCTCCATGATCGGCCGGTTCGCCACCGGCAGGAGAGGCTTGGGCATGCTCGAGGTCATGGGGCGAAGTCGGGTTCCTTCGCCACCGGCCATCACGACGGCCTTCATGTCGGAAGCGTCCTCCTTGAAGAGACGACGGTCCTGCCGACTTCACCCTGTCCGCTCAGTGGGCCTCGGGAGTCCTCGTTCGTGCCGGCGACGCTGCACGGCACAGGACAGGCGGGCTCAATCGGCCGCGGTATCCGCCTTCACGAGTCGACGGACCTGGACCACGTAGAGGATCCCTGCCCACCAATACAGAGTTGTACCCCATCCGGCGAAGGCCCACCCGAAAACTTCGGCGAGTGACGAAAGCCAGCCCGTTCCGTCACTGAGCAGCAGCAAGGGGAACGCGTACATCAGGTTGAATGTCGCAGCTTTACCCAGGAAGTTCACCTGCGGCGGCGGATACCCGTGCCTGCGGAGGATTCCTACCATGACCAGCAGCATCAGCTCGCGGGCGAAAAGGGCGAGGGTGAGCCAGAGCGGCAGGATCTCGCGCCAGGTCAGCCCGATGAGGGTGGAAACGATGTACAGCCGGTCAGCGGCCGGGTCGAGCAGCCGGCCGAGGCTGCTGATCTGGTTCCAGCGCCGGGCGAGCTTCCCGTCGAGATAGTCGCTGACGCCACTCAGCATCAGGACGAGCAGAGCCCAGCCATCGCTGTTGGGACCGCCGAACACGGGGCGGAGAATCAGCCACAGGAAGAGCGGCACACCCACCAGCCGAGCCATGCTCAGGATGTTGGGGATGGTGAGGACCCGGTCCGTCTGAACGCGAGTCTCCTGGACCTCCACCCGGGGGCCTCCTGTGGGAACGTGCGAATGATGCCCCCTGACCTTACCCTCAGCCACGACACCCGGATGCACAGGGGGCAGCAACCCCCTCGTGAACGCAAAAATGCCTCAACCCCCGGACCAGGTCCGGGGGTTGAGGCTAATGATTGTTCGGCGGCGTCCTACTCTCCCACAGGGTCCCCCCTGCAGTACCATCGGCGCTGAAAGGCTTAGCTTCCGGGTTCGGAATGTAACCG
>NZ_JBEZNQ010000110.1:0-20850 GCF_040653315.1 Streptomyces sp. NPDC047981
GCTGGGCCGTGTGGTGGCGTTGTGGGTGGAGCCGGCGACGGGCGCCCCCGCGGGGGGGCCCCCTTCGCCGTGTGCGGCCGGCGGTCAGCCCTCCGCGGGGACCGGGGCCGGGCCGAGGTCCAGGGTGGGGCCGGCGGCCGGTGCCTGAGCGGGGGCCTGAGCCGGGGCCTGAGCCGGGGCCTGGGCCGGTGCCTGAGCGGGGGCCTGGGGCGGGGCCTGGCCCGGGTCCGGGGCCGAACCGGGGGCCGGGGGCACTGCCGCCGAGGTCGCGTCCTGCCGCTCCGGCAGCAGGGCGAGCACCGCCTGCCGGTGCGCCTCGCCGGTCGCCTCGTCGTACGGATCCGGCGTCGCCGGTACCTGCAGGCGCAGCACCGGTCCCGTACCGAGCCGGGCGTACCCCCGCCCGGGTGGGACGGACGGGGTCGGGGTCGTGTGCGGCTCGGCGCCGAGGACCGAGGCGATCTGCGCGGCGGAGGCGGGGCCGAGGACGACACGGGCGCGGGTGTGCGTCCGTACCGTCTCGCTCAGCGCGTCCACGCTGTCGAACTGCTCCGCCACCACCACCGTGACCTGCGCGGCCCGGCCGTGCCGCAGCGGTACCTGGAGGAGGTCCTGCGGGTCGGGACGCCCGTCGGCCGCGGCCAGGTGGCCGAGGACGCTCGGCCGGTCGAGGAGGATCCACAGCGGGCGCCGGGTGTCGTCGGGCGCGGGACGGCCCGCCTGCCGGGCCCGGTTCGCCGCGATCAGCCGCCGCTCGGTCTCGTGCGCCGCCCACTCCAGGCTCGCGAGCGCGCCCGCGAGGCCGCACTCGACGGCCAGGACGCCCGCCCGGCCGGTCAGACAGGCGTACTCGCCGGTGCCGCTGCCCTCGACGATCAGCACATCGCCGTACGGCAGGGTCTGCAGGGCGACGGAGCGCAGCAGGGAGGTCGTGCCGGCGCCGGGCTGGCCCACGGCGAGCAGGTGCGGCTCGGTCGAGCGGGGGCCCGTCCGCCAGAGCACCGGAGGCGCGTCCTCCTCGCCGTCGGCGGTGACGACCGGCACCGTCCGCTGGACGGCGTCGGCGTCCGTGAAGCCGAGGACCGTCTCGCCCGGCACGGTGACGAAGCGCTGGGCGGCGATCGTGGTGGGCAGGGCGGGCAGCACGCTCATCACGAGCTGGTTGCCCTCCTCGTCCCAGTCGAAGAGGTACTCCCGGCCGCGCCCGGACTTGGCGTGCAGCAGCTGCTCGATCCGGGCCCGGGAGGCGGCCTCGCCGTCGGTGAAGTACGCGGGGTACCGGATGCGCAGCCGCGTGAGGCGGCCGTCGTCGTCGAAGGAGAAGTCCCCGAAGGCGCCGCTCCAGTCGCCGCCGTGGGCGAAGAGAGGAGCCGGGTCCTCGGGGACGGAGAGGTACGGCACCAGTGCCTCGTAGAGGCCCTTGAGCCGTTCGACCTCGGCGTCGTCGGGCCCGGTCTTCACGACCGGGCGCTCACGACCCGTCCACGCGGCCGCGCCCATCACCGAGACGAGGGCGAGCAGCGGACCGTAGGGGACGAGCGCGACGACGAGGACGCAGGCCGCGACCAGGAGCAGCGTGGGACCGCGCCGCTCCTTGGGGGTCGCGGCCCACTTGGCGCGCGCGGTCGCGGCCAGCTTCCGCAGACCACGCGAGATGGTGATCAGCGGATGGAGCACGTCGGTGGCGCTGTCGGCGGCCGTGCGAGCGATCTCTCGACTGCGAGCGATCCGGTCGCTGCCGCTGGTCAGAATGCGGGGGAGTGGTCGCCGGGCCACGTCGTACTCCTGGAGTTGTGGAAGGGACTGTCGGGCGTCAGAACTTGATCCCGCCCAAGAGGCTGGCGAGGCTCTGGCCGCCTGCGGTGATGCTCGGGGCGATGGCGGTGCCCGCGAGGTAGAAACCGAAGAGGGCGCTGACGAGGGCGTGGGACGCCTTCATGCCGTCCTTCTTGAAGAACAGGAAGCAGATGATGCCGAGCAGGACCACGCCTGAGATGGACAGGATCATTTGGGGTTCTCCTGGTTGAGGGGACAGTCACCATGAGTCCTTCCAGGTTCACAGCAAGTATCTATGCGATTAAAGGTGCATATGGGTGAAAGTCGGGCGATTTCACTTGACTGGCGGACGGGGAGGGGTTGCCCGAGTGGCGAAACGCGCGGAGCGCGCTAGCACGGACGGCGTTCCTCCGGTCCGGGGTCGGCCGGGATCGGCCGGAACTGGGCGGGGCGGTTCGGGGTGGCCGGTACGAGCCGGGTGAGCTGCGGTGATCTTTGCCGTGGACGCCTCGCGTCATGTCGTCCGACGGGCAGTACCCTGTCGATTCACTCGTACGGCTGCGCTTGCCGTGCGCAGGTCAAGATTCACGGTTGTGGGTTCCGAGGAACGAAAGGCGGGTACGTCGGATGAGCGAGACTCCGGACCCCGAGGTCATCGAGCTGGCGAGCAAGGTCTTCGAGCTGGCGCGCACCGGAGACGCCGAGGCGTTGGCCGCCTACGTCGACGCGGGCGTGCCGGCGAACCTCACCAACGACCGGGGCGACTCGCTCGTGATGCTCGCCGCCTATCACGGCCACGCCGACGCGGTCGCCGCCCTGCTGGCCCGTGGCGCCGACGCCGACCGCGCGAACGACCGCGGCCAGACCCCGCTCGCGGGCGCGGTCTTCAAGGGCGAGGACGCCGTCGTGCGCGCGCTGCTGGCCGGCGGCGCAAATCCGGAAGCGGGGACTCCGTCCGCCGTGGATACTGCTCGGATGTTTGGGAAGGCGGAAATCCTGGAGCTGTTCGGGACCCGCTGAGGTTCCGGGCGGTATCCGGATGAACGGGTGCTGAACCCCAGGTGAGAGCGGTGTCGTAAATGTGGTCGCGGTGGCGAAATGGCTGGGTCATCATGACGTCGGGCCCGCAAGGGGCCACCGACGAGAGGCAGAGGAAGATGGTCACCACCAAGCGAAGGACGACGGGCGGCTCGACATGTTGCTGCGCGGCCTAGGCGATCACCAGTGCCCCGTACTTCCGGTCGTGTCGACAGCTTGATGTGAGGCGTCTTCCATGTTCGATCCAGTCATAGCGCCGAGCGGCACCCTGCTCGGCCTGCTGCAGAGGGGCCGCGGCGACGGCACCCTGCACGCCCTCGCCGCCCCCCGTGCCGAGGCCCTCGCGGCCCTCAACCACTGCGTTCTCAGCGACCCCCGCCACGACTGGCAGGTCGAGAACCGGTCCCTCTACTACGCGCGGCTCTACCTCGACCTCGCCGGCGGGCTCGACGAGATCGAGGCCCACCTCTTCGGCGCCGAGGACCAGCTCGACACCGAGGAGAACCGGACCGGTCTCGCGCTCGCCGTCCTCGGGCACCTCGCGTCCTACGGGCGCCAGGACGCCCTGCTGCTGCTCCGGCGGTACGCCGCGACCGGCACGAACTGGGCCTGGGCCCTCGACGAGCTCGCCCTGCGCGACGACGACACCGGGCTGCGCGCCCTCGCGCTCCCCGTGCTGGCCCGCTTCCCGGTCGGCCGCGAAGGCGACGCCGAGCTGGCGAGCGCCGTGCGGGACGCCTTCGAGCCCCGCCCCTGGCGGCTGTGGGCCGAGGACCAGCGCGACGCCGTCGGCGCCCGGGTCAGAGCCGCCCAGGAACAGGGCTCCTTCGACCGCTGGCAGCGCCAGATGCGGCCGAGCGGGCCCCGGCCCGGCTGGAGCGTCCAGGCGGTCTTCGACTGGGCCCAGGAAGGCCTGGAGCGCGGCGCCGAACTGCACGGGCCTGCCGCGCGCTGCCTGACCGCCGTCGCCGGACCCGAGGACCGGCCGCGGATCGTCGAGGCCGCCCGCAGCGGACCCGACGGCGCGCGCTGCGCCGCCCTGCACTACCTCGCCGAATCATGCGATCCCGCCGTCCTCGACCTGATCGAGGCCGCGGCCGGCGGTGACTCCCGTACCGTCGCCGACGTCGCCGTCGCCGCGTTCGAGCGGATGTGCGGCGAACCCGCCGTCGACCGCGCCCGGGGCTGGGTCCACAGGCCCGACGCGCTCGGCGCCGCCGCCGGCGCCGTCCTCGCCTGCCGGGGCGGGGCCCAGGACTCCCTGCTCGTCCTCGGCGCGCTCCGCGAGACCGTCCGGGCCGAAGGCCCCGACGCGACCGCCCTCTACGCCCTGGTCGACGGCGCCGGACGGCTCGGCATCGGCTGCGCCGCGCCCGTGCTCCGCCACGTCTACCGGGAGACCGCCTCCTCGCAGCTGCGCGGCCGGACCGCGCGCGCCCTCGCCGCCACCGACCCGACCTTCCCGACGGGCTTCGCCGTCGAGTGCCTCTGGGACTGCGAGGAGACCACGCGCGAGGTCGCGGCCCTGCACGCCGAGACCGGGGACGTCCGCGTCGCCGAGCGGCTCCGGCGGCTCGCCGCCGACCCGGCCGAGGAGGCCGAGGTACAGACGGCGGTCCGCAACCGCATAGGGCCCGACCTCCAGGTCTGACGCCGCCCGCCTTCCGCGGCCCACCCCGGGTGGGAGTCCGGCACCCGCCGTCCACCGGCGGGTGCCGAGGCGCATGAGGGCGCGGCCGGGCCGGGGGCCGGGCCTCGGGCGGGGTGTCGGGGGCGGGCCTCGGGCGGGGCGATGATTTCCGGCTTCGGGCGGGGCGCTGGTTTCCGGGCTTGGGCGAGATGCCGGTTCCCGGCTTCGGGCGGGGTGCTGGTTTCCGGGCTTGGGCGAGATGCCGGTTCCCGGCCTCGGGCCAGGCGCTCATTCCGGGGCTCGGACGAGGCGCTGGTTCCCGCCCTCGGGCGAGGCCCGGATATCCTCCGTCGGGCGGGGCGTCGCATCGGCTCTGTACCGGCCCCAGGGCCCTTCTCCGGCCCAGGGGCAAACGCTCATGGGACGTTCCCCGGGCGTCCAGATCCCCGTCGGCGGGAACACGCCGGACGCGACGACAACACCGGTATGCGTGTCGTCATCGTCACCGAATCCTTCCCACCCGATGTCAATGGTGTGGCGCACTGCGCCCAGCAGACCGCGCGCCACCTCGTCCGCCGCGGACATGACCCGCTCGTCGTCGCCCCGGCCGTCGCCGGAGCCACCGACACCCTGGACGCCGACGCCCCGTGCCCCGTCGTCCGCGTCCCGTCCCTGCCCCTCCCCGGCTACCCCCAGGTGCGCGTCGCGCTCCCCAGCCGCCGCCTCGCCACGGCCATCGCCGCCCACCGGGCCGACGTCGTCCACCTCGCGAGCCCCTTCGTGCTCGGGGTCCGCGGGATGGCGGCGGCGACCCGGCTCGGCCTGCCCGCTGTGGCCGTCTACCAGACCGACCTCGCCGGATACGCCCGTACCTACATGGGCGCGGGGGAAGGCGCCGCCTGGCGCAGGCTGCGGGCCGTCCACGGCGCCGCGGACCGCACCCTGGCGCCGTCCACCGCCGCCGCGCGCGACCTGGAGACCCACGGCATCGGCCGCGTACGGCTCTGGCGGCGCGGCGTCGACACCGTGCGCTTCCGTCCCGACCTGCGCGACGAGGCCCTGCGCCGCGAACTCGCCCCGGACGGCGAACTCCTCGTCGGCTACATCGGCCGCCTCGCCCCCGAGAAGCACGTCGAACTGCTCTCCGGCGTCTGCGGACTGCCCGGCGTGCGCGTCGTGGTCGTCGGCGACGGGCCCAGCGAACAGGCCCTGCGCGCGGCCCTGCCCGGCGCCCGGTTCCTCGGCCGCCGCACGGGCGACGACCTCGCCAGGATCTTCGCCTCGCTCGACGTCTTCGCCCACACGGGTCCGTACGAGACGTTCTGCCAGACCGTCCAGGAGGCCATGGCCAGCGGCGTCCCGGTCGTCGCGCCCGCCGCCGGCGGCCCCCTCGACCTCGTCGACCACCGAAGAACCGGTCTCCTCGTCCCGCCGGACGACACCGCCGCCCTGCGCGACGCGGTGGCCTCCCTCGCGGCGGCACCGGCCCTGCGCGCCGCCTACGGGCGGGCGGGCCGGGCGGCCGTCGAGAGCCGGACCTGGGAGGCCGTCGGCGACGAGCTGATCGGCCACTACCTGGAGGTCCTGCGCGAGCGGACGGCGGTGGCGGCATGAGAGGCCCCGCGATAGCCGGCCCCCTGCGCATCGTCCGGCTCGCCAACTTCGTCACCCCCACCTCGGGGGGCCTGCGCACCGCCCTCGAACAGCTCGGCCGCGGCTACCTCGCCGCCGGGCACGAGCCCGTCCTCATCGTCCCCGGCGACGTCGAGAGCGACCGTCTCACCGACCAGGGGCGGATCATCACCCTGCCGGGGCCCGTGCTGCCCGGCACCGGCGGCTACCGCGTCCTCGCCGACCGGCGCCGCGTCCGCGGGATCCTGGAGGAACTCGCCCCCGACCGCATCGAGGTCTCCGACCGCACGACCCTGCGCTGGACGGGGGAGTGGGCACGCCGCGCCAGGGTGCCCTCGGTGATGGTCTCCCACGAGACCGCCGACGGCGTGCTGCGGACCTGGGGCGTACCGGCGGTCGCCGCCGCCCGCGCCGCCGACCGGCTCAACCGCCGTACCGCGTGGGCGTACTCACGGATCGTCTGCACGACCGAGTGGGCCGAGCGGGAGTTCGTCCGGATCGGCGCCCGCAACGTCCTGCGCGCGCCGCTGGGCGTGGATCTGGAGCGATGCCGCCCGGAGCGGCACAGCGCCGCGCTGCGCGCCGCGCACGCGGGCCGCGAGGGGGTCCTGCTGCTGATGTGCTCGCGGCTCTCCGTGGAGAAGCGCCCGGGCACCGCCCTCGACGCGCTCGCCCGGCTGCGGGGCCAAGGGGTCAGGGCCACGCTCGCCGTCGCCGGTGAAGGGCCGCTTCGGGCCGCGCTGGAGCGGCGGGCCCGGGAGGAACGGCTCCCGGTCCGTTTCCTGGGGCACGTCGCCGACCGCGAGGCCCTGGCCGACCTGCAGGCCTCCGCCGACCTGTGCCTGGCCCCCGGACCGGCCGAGACCTTCGGCCTCTCGGCCCTGGAGGCTCTCGCCTGCGGCACGCCCGTCGTCGTCAGCGCCTCCTCTGCGCTCCCGGAGGTCATCGGCGACGCCGGCGCCTGCGCGACGGACGACCCGGCCGACTTCGCGGCCGCGGTGCGCACCCTGCTCGACCGCCCCGAGCCGGTCCGCCGCGCGGCGGCACGCGCGCGTGCCGAACTCTTCGGCTGGGACCGTTCGATCGCCGCGTTCCTCGACGCGCACGAGGCGGCCCCCGCCACGATCCTCGTACCGCAGCAGGGGGTGCGGACATGACCACGACGGTCCCCGCCCGGGAGGAAGCTCCGGAGGAAACCCGGGAGGAAGCCGTGCCGCCGGGTGCTGCCCCGGCATCGGATCCCCTCTCCAAGACCCCGGCCCCACTGCCCTGGATATCGGATCCAATCCCTGCCCAATGTCCCGCGGTCCACGCCCCGCGCCGCCCCACCGGATCCGATCCGGCGGCGCCCCCGCCGCTGCGGTTCGCCGTCCTCGGCGACTCCCTCAGTGAGGGCGTCGGCGACCGGGTCGACGGCGCCTGGCGCGGCTGGGCGGCCCTGCTCGCCGAGGGCCTCGCGGGGCCGGGGCAGCGCCTGGAGTTCCGCAACCTCGCCGTCAGCGGAGCCCAGAGCCGGGAGGTCGCGGAGTACCAGGCGCCCGTGGCGGTGGCGTTCCGGCCCGACCTCGCCTCCGTGGTCGTCGGCGTGAACGACACCCTCCGCCACACCTTCGACATCGAACAGCTGGCCCGTCGCCTCGACCGTGTCTGCGCGGACCTCACCGCGAGCGGAGCGGTCCTGCTCACCGCCTGCCTGCCCGACCCGGGCCGGATGCTCGCCCTCCCCGCCCCGCTCGCCCGCCCGCTCGCCCGGCGCCAGCGGGCCGTGAACACCCTCGTCCACGCGCTCTCCGTCCGCTACGACGCCGTCCACCTCCACCTCGCCGACAGCACCTGGACCGACGACAGGACCCTGTGGAGCGCCGACCGGCTGCACCCCGGCGAGCGTGGCCACCGGGCGATCGCCGCGCGCTTCCACGACCTGCTGACCGCCCGGGACCTCGCCCGTGGCGCGCCGCCCTCGCCCGAGCCCCGGCAGCCGCCGCCCACCCGTACGGAAGCGGTGCTCTGGCTCGCCACCGCGGGCACCGGCTGGGTCCTGCGGCGCTGCACCGACCTGCTGCCCCAGCTCCTGCACCTGGCGGGCGCCGAACTGGGCCACCGGGCACGCGGCACCGACGACCGGCTCGACCGGAAGGCCGAACACGCCCTGAAGGCGGCGCTCGCGGCCGTGTCCCTGGAGGCCCCGGTGGCCACAATGGGGGAATGACCGGGCGCTGGGAGTTCTGGATCGACCGAGGCGGCACGTTCACCGACATCGTGGGCCGGCGGCCCGACGGGCGTCTCGTCACCCGCAAGCTGCTCTCCCACGACCCCGCCCGCCCCCACGACGCGGCCGTCGCGGGCATCCGCCTCCTCCTCGGGCTCGGCCCCGAAGAGCCGGTCCCCGCCGACCGGGTCTCCGTGGTCAAGATGGGCACGACCGTCGCGACCAACGCCCTTCTGGAGCGGCGCGGGGAACCGACGGTCCTCCTTGTCACCGAGGGCTTCCGGGACGCCCTGCGGATCGCGTACCAGAACCGGCCCCGGCTCTTCGACCGGCACATCGTGCTCCCCGAGGCGGTGTACGAACGCGTCGTGGAGGTCCCCGAACGGGTCGACGCCCAGGGCCGGACGGTCCGTTCCCTCGACGAGGACGCCGTCGCCGCGCGGCTGCGGGCCGCCCACCGCGACGGCTACCGCTCCGCCGCCGTCGTCCTCCTGCACGGCTACCGCAGCCCCGCCCACGAGCGCCGGATCGCCGACCTCGCCCGCACGGTCGGCTTCACCCAGGTCAGTTGCTCCCACGAGGTCAGTCCGCTGATCAAACTGGTCCCGCGCGGTGACACCACCGTCGTCGACGCCTACCTCTCGCCGATCCTGCGCCGGTACGTCGACGAGGTGGCCCGTGAACTCGCCGGGATCCGGCTCATGTTCATGCAGTCCAACGGAGGCCTGCGCGAGGCCGCCCACTTCCGGGGCAAGGACGCCGTCCTGTCCGGACCGGCCGGCGGTGTCGTCGGCATGGCCCGTACGTCCGAGCAGGCCGGGTTCGACCGGGTCATCGGCTTCGACATGGGCGGCACCTCCACCGATGTGTCGCACTACGCGGGCGAGTTCGAGCGTGAACTCGGTACACAGGTCGCGGGCGTCCGGATGCGTGCCCCCATGATGAACATCCACACCGTCGCGGCGGGCGGCGGCTCCGTCCTCCACTACGACGGCAGCCGCTACCGCGTCGGCCCCGACTCCGCGGGCGCCGTCCCCGGCCCCGCCTGCTACCGCGGGGGCGGCCCGCTGACGGTCACCGACGCCAACGTGATGCTCGGTCGCGTCCAGCCGGCCCACTTCCCCGCCGTGTTCGGCCCCGGGGGCGACCAGCCGCTCGACGACACCGTCGTGCGGGACGGGTTCACCGCCCTCGCCCGGGAGATCGGAGACGGCCGCACCCCTGAGGAGGTCGCCGCCGGCTTCCTGGAGATCGCCGTCCTCAACATGGCCAACGCCGTCAAGAAGATCTCCGTCCAGCGCGGCCACGACATCACCCGCTACGCCCTCACCAGCTTCGGCGGCGCAGGCGGCCAGCACGCCTGCGCGGTCGCCGACGCCCTGGGCGTCGACACCGTGCTCGTACCGCCGCTGGCCGGTGTCCTCTCGGCGTACGGCATCGGCCTCGCCGACGCCACCGCCATGCGCGAACGCTCGGTCGAGGCCGAACTCGACGCGGAAGGCACGCACGCGCGCGTGACGGAGCTCTGCGCCGAACTCGCCGAGCGGACGAGCGAGGACCTGCGCGCCGATGGACTGCCCGACTCCGCGATCACCACCCACGCGCGCGTGCTCCTGCGCTACGGCGGCACCGACGCGAGCCTCCAGGTCGACCTCGCCCCCGCCGCGCGGATGCGGGAGACCTTCGAGCGGATCCACCGCGCGCGGTACGCCTTCACCATGGAACGGCCGCTCGTCGTGGAGGCCGTGTCCGTGGAGGCCGTGGGCCTCGCCGGACCCCACGGTCCCGTCGTCGTCGACGCGGGCACCGGGAAGGGGGCCCCCGAACCCCGCGCGACCGTACGGACGCACCACGGCCCCACGGCCTTCGACACCCCGCTGTACCGCCGGGAGGACCTCCGCCCCGGCGACACCGTCACAGGGCCCGCGATCCTCGCCGAGGCCGACGCGACCACCGTCGTCGACCCCGGCTGGCGCGCCGCCGTCGGCGACGGCGGGCACCTCGTCCTCACCCGCGCCACCCCCCGCCCCGCGCGCGTGGCGGTCGGCACGGACGTCGACCCGGTCCTCCTGGAGGTCTTCAACAACCTCTTCATGGCGATCGCCGAGCAGATGGGCGTACGCCTGGAGAACACCGCCCACTCCGTCAACATCAAGGAGCGGCTCGACTTCTCCTGCGCCCTGTTCGACCCCGAGGGCAATCTGATCGCCAACGCGCCCCACATCCCCGTCCACCTCGGCTCCATGGGCGAGTCCATCAAGGAGGTGCTGCGGCGCGGCGGCGACGAGCTGCGCCCGGGCGACGTCTACGCCATCAACGACCCGTACCACGGCGGCACCCACCTGCCGGACGTGACCGTGGTGACGCCGGTCTTCGACGAGGAGGGCCGCGAACTGCTCTTCCTCGTGGCCTCACGAGGCCACCACGCCGAGATCGGCGGCATCACCCCCGGCTCCATGCCCGCCTTCAGCCGGACCGTCCACGAGGAGGGCGTCCTCTTCGACAACTGGCTGCTCGTACGGGACGGCCGGCTGCGCGAGGAGGAGACCCGGGCGCTGCTCACCGGTGCCCCCCACCCCTCCCGTGACCCGGACACCAACCTCGCCGACCTGCGCGCCCAGATCGCCGCCAACGAGAAGGGGATCGAGGAACTGCGCGCCATGGTCGACCAGTTCGGCCTCGACGTCGTCCACGCCTACATGCGGCACGTCCGCGCCAACGCCGAGGAGTCGGTACGCCGGATCGTGGCGGGCCTCCGGGACGGTTCCTGCCGCTACGAGACGGACGGCGGCGCCGTCGTCCAGGTGGCGGTCCGCGTCGACCGTGAACGGCGCTCCGCGGTCCTGGACTTCACGGGCACCTCGCCGCAGCTGCCCGGCAACGCCAACGCGCCCACCTCCGTCGTCATGGCCGCCGTGCTGTACGTCTTCCGCACCCTCGTCGACGACGACATCCCCCTCAACAGCGGCTGCCTGGAACCCCTGGACGTCCGCGTGCCGCCCGGCTCGATGCTCGCGCCCCGCTACCCGGCGGCGACGGTCGCCGGGAACGTGGAGACCTCCCAGGCGGTCACCGGCGCCCTCTACGCGGCCCTCGGGGTCCAGGCCGAGGGCTCGGGCACGATGAACAACCTGACCTTCGGCAACGCGCGCGTGCAGTACTACGAGACCGTGGCGAGCGGCTCCGGCGCGGGCGAGGGCTTCGACGGCGCCGACGCCGTCCAGACCCACATGACCAACTCCCGGCTCACCGACCCGGAGATCCTGGAGTGGCGTCACCCGGTCCGGGTGGACTCCTTCGCCGTACGGACGGGCAGCGGCGGGACCGGCCGCTGGCACGGCGGCGACGGCGTCGAACGCCGGATCCGCTTCCTGGAACCGATGACCGTGACCCTGCTGACCGGCCACCGCCGGGTCCCGCCCTACGGAATGGCGGGCGGGGAGCCGGGGCGGCTCGGGGAGAACCTGGTCGAACGCGCCGACGGCACGGTCGACCACCTCGGCGGGGTCGACACGACAGAGGTCGCCCGTGACGACGTGCTCGTCCTGCGCACCCCGGGCGGCGGGGGCTACGGCACGCCGTGAGGCCGTACCCGGCCCTGAGACCGCACGGTTCGCCTCAGCGCACGGGCACGAACCGCACCACCGTCCCCGGCACCGCCTGCGCCGCGGCCGCCAGGTCGGCCTCCCGCACCACCGCCACGACCGGATAGCCGCCGGTCGTGGGGTGGTCGGCCAGGAAGATCACCGGCCGGCCGTCCGGCGGCACCTGGACCGCGCCCAGGACCATGCCCTCACTGGGGAGTTCGGCCGTCACCGCCCGCTCCAGCGGCGGCCCCTCGGTCCGCAGACCGATCCGGTTGGTGGCGGGAGAGACCCGGTACACGCGCGTGGCCAGGGTGCGCAGCGCCGCCGGGGTGAACCGGTCGTGACGCGGGCCCAGCCGGACCCGGAGGACGAGTTCGTCCGCCGGGCCCGGCCAGGGGGGAGCGTCGACCCACCCCCGTGGGGCCGACTCCGCTCCCAGCGGCAGCACGGCCCCGTCCGCCAGCGGCGCCGGGCCGAGCCCGGACAGCAGGTCGGTCGAGCGGCTGCCGAGGACGGGTTCGACGGCGAGCCCGCCCCCGAACCCCACGTACGCGCGCAGGCCGCGCGTGGCCCGCCCCACCTCGAGGAGCGCCCCCGCGGGTACCCGTACCGCCGTCCCCCAGGCGACCGGCCGGCCGTCGACCGTGACCGGGCACGGCGCGCCGCCCACGGCCACCGTCACCGCACCACGGGGCCGTACCGCGCACCCGTCGACCGTGGTCTCCAGGACCGCCGCGTCCTCCGGGTTGCCCACGAGCCGGTTCACCAGACGGGCCGCGCCCGGGTCCAGCGCCCCGGAGCGGGGCACGCCCAGATGCGCGTACCCGGTCCGCCCCAGGTCCTGCACGGTGGTCAGCGCACCAGCCCGGACCACCGCCAACGCACGATCGGTCACCGGCTCTCCACGACGAAGCGCACCCGGGCACCGGGCGTGAGGAGCGCCGCAGGTTCACGGCCCGCGTCCCACAGCACCGCGTCCGTGGAGCCGATCAACTGCCAGCCGCCGGGGGAGGAACGCGGATAGACCCCGGTGTACGGCCCCGCGAGCGCGACCGACCCGGCGGGGACGGATGTGCGCGGCGTCGCCCGGCGCGGCACCTGGTACTGCTCGCCGAGCCCGGTCAGATACCCGAAGCCCGGCGCGAACCCGCAGAACGCGACCCGGAACTCGGTCGCCGCGTGGATCCGGACCGCCGTCTCCACGGACACCCCCCAGAGCGCGGCGACCTCGGCCAGATCGGGCCCGTCGTAGCGGACCGGTACCTCGACGGCCCGCTCCACACGCGCGTGGAGCGGCGGAACCGACCACTCCCGCAGCTGCCCCGCCAGCACGTCCGGCGCGTCGACCCCGTCGAGCAGCACCGTCCGCGCCGCCGGCACGATCTCCCGTACGGACGGCAGCACACCGCCCGCCCGCCGCCGCAGCAGCTCGGCGTGGAACGCCTCCGTCTCCGTCCCGCTGCCCAACTCGACGAGCAGCGCCCGCTCGCCGACCCGGTACACCCGACGCGCCTTCATGCGAACGCCTCCACCCTGACCCCGGTCGCCTCCAGTTCGGCGCGCACCCGCCGGGCCAGGCCGACCGCGCCCGGGGTGTCCCCGTGCAGGCAGAGCGAACGCGCCCGTACCGCAACGGACCGGCCGCAGTGCGCGGTGACCACCCCGAACCTGGCCATGGACACCGACCGTTCCACGACCTCGGCCGGATCGGTGACGACGGCCCCCTCCTGCCCCCGTGGCAGCAGGGAACCGTCGGCCGTGTACGCCCGGTCGCCGAAGGCCTCGGTCACCACCGGCAGCCCCGCCTTCCCGGCCGCCTCGTGCAGCCGCGAACCCGGCAGCCCGAGCACCGGCAGCCCGCCGCCCGCGAGCAGCACCCCGTCCACGACCGCCGCCGCCTGCGCCTCGTCCCGGACCACCCGGTTGTACAGCGCGCCGTGCGGTTTCACGTACGCGACCCGCGACCCGGCCGCCCGGGCGAACACGTTCAGCGCGCCGATCTGGTACGCGACCTCGGCCGCCAGCTCGTCGCCCGGGACGTCCATCGAGCGCCGGCCGAACCCGGCCAGGTCCCGGTAGGAGACCTGGGCCCCGATCGTCACGCCTCTCTCCGCCGCCAGCTCGCAGACGCGGCGCATGGTGACCGCGTCCCCGGCGTGGAAGCCGCAGGCCACGTTGGCGCTGGTGACGACGGAGAGCAGCTCCTCGTCGTCGGTGAGCGTCCAGCGGCCGAAGCCCTCGCCGAGGTCGGCGTTGAGGTCGATCGAGGCCCAGCTCATGGTGGTTCCTTCCGTCACGTGCGGCGGCGCGGGCGGCTCAGGCCGCGACGCGGTGTTCGGCGGCTCGCCCTTCGGTGACAACCGCCGCGGGGGTCATACCAGTTCTTTTCCGCGGGTCTCCGGCAGCCCGAGCAGCGCCAGGACCGCCAGCCCGTAGCCGATCGCCCCGAAGACCAGCGCGCCGCCGACGCCCCAGCTCTCGGCGAGGAAGCCGACCAGCGTCGGGAAGATCGCCCCCACCGCGCGCCCCGTGTTGTACGTGAAGCCCTGCCCCGTGCCCCGTACCGCCGTCGGGTACAGCTCGGCGAGGAAGGAGCCGAACCCGCTGAAGATGGCCGACATGCAGAAGCCGAGCGGGAATCCGAGGACGAGGAGGAGCGTGTTCGCCCCGGACGGGATGTTCGTGTACGCGAGGACGGACAGCGCCGACAGGGCGGCGAAGAGCGCGATGTTCTTCTTCCGGCCGAGCCGGTCGGTGAGGTAACCGCCGGTCAGATAGCCGATGAAGGCCCCGGAGATCAGGAACGCCAGATAGCCGCCGGTGCCGACGACCGTCAGCCCCCGTTCGGTCTTCAGGAAGGTCGGCACCCAGGTGGCGAGCGTGTAGTAGCCGCCCTGCACGCCGGTCGAGAGCAGCACGGCGAAGAGCGTGGTGCGCAGCAGGGACGGCTTGAAGATGGCCGTGAACGAGCCGCGTTCGGCCGAGCCGCGCCGGATCTCGGCGGCCTGCGGGGCGTCCTCGACGTTCCGCCGGACGTAGACCACGAGGAGCGCGGGCAGGGCGCCCGTCCAGAACATGATCCGCCAGGCGAGATCGGCCTCGACGAACGCGAAGACCAGGGTGTACACGATCACCGCGAGCGCCCAGCCGGCCGCCCACGCGCTCTGGATGGCGCCGAGCGTACGGCCCCGGTGCTTGGCGGAGGCGTACTCGGCGACCAGGATCGCGCCGACCGCCCACTCGCCGCCGAAGCCGAGGCCCTGGAGGGCGCGGAAGACCATCAGGGTCTCGTAGTTGGGCGCGAAGCCGCACAGGACGGTGAAGAGCGCGTAGGTGATGACGGTGATCATCAGCGCCTTCACCCGGCCGATGCGGTCGGCCAGGATGCCGGCCAGCGCGCCGCCGACCGCCGAGACGACCAGGGTGACCGTGGTGAGCAGACCGGTCTGGCCCTTGTCGAGGCTGAAGTAGGCGGCGATCGCCACCATCGAGAGCGGCAGGGTGAAGAAGTCGTAGGAATCCAGGGCGTATCCGCCGAACGCGCCGCCGAAGGCGCGGCGCCCGCGCGGCCCGAGGGCGCGCAGCCAGGCGAACGCGCCCGTTTCGTCGGGCCGTTCGCCCTGGGTCTGCTGCTGGGTCTGTGTCGTGCTCATCTGCACCTCGCAGAGGGGGAGGAGCGTGCCTGAGAGACGTACTGAAGGACCGTGCGGTGTCGCCAAGGTAGGGGATCGTTGAACGATCCGACAAGAGGCATGTCGTCACGTTCTTGTTTCCGGGCAGCGGCTGCGATTGACTCGGCCGCGAACGACGAGAGGAACGAGGCGCGATGGGCGGAATGGCCGGAATCGGTGGAATCGGGGAACTCGGCGAACTCGCCGACGATCGGGTGCTGCTCGGGCGGACCAGCACGGCGGAGCGCGTGGCGGACATCCTGCGCACCCGGATCGCCGAGGGCTTCTTCCCGCCCGGCACCCGGCTCTCCGAGGACAGCATCGGCGGCGCGCTCGGGGTCTCCCGCAACACCCTGCGCGAGGCGTTCCGGCTGCTCACCCACGAGCGGCTGCTCGTCCATGAACTCAACCGGGGCGTCTTCGTCCGGGTGCTCGCCGTCGAGGACGTCGCCGACATCTACCGCACCCGCCGGCTCGTCGAATGCGCGGTCGTGCACGCGCTGGGGGAGCCGCCGTTCGATGTGGACGGGCTCCTCGCCGCCGTCGAGGAGGGCCGGCAGGCCGCCGCCGCGGAGGACTGGAGGGGTGTCTCCACCGCCAACATCCACTTCCATCGCGAGCTGGTCGCCCTCGCGGGCAGCGCGCGCACCGACGAGCTGATGCGGGGCGTCCTCGCCGAACTCCGGCTCGCCTTCCACATCGTCGATGACCCGCGCGGACTGCACGAGCCGTATCTCGTACGAAACCAGGAGATTCTGGACGCTCTGCTCGCCGGGGAACGCGAGACGGCGGAACGGCTTCTGGCCGGCTACCTCGACGACTCCCGCACCCGGGTCGCCGCGGCGTACGCCAAGGCGGTCGACGAACCGGACCGGGCGGAGGCGTAGGGGCGGGCCCCCGGCGCCCGAAGGGCGGAGGTCCCGGTGCGGGCGGGTCGTATCTGCGCCGTTTCGACCGTTGTCAGTTCGAGGACCTAATCTGTGCACCGTGACTTCGCCTGCCTCGACGGACCTCGTTCCGCCCCAGCTCAGCGCGGGGCCGCGGCCCGCGCCGGGTCCGGCCGCCGACGAAGGGCTCGCGCGGCGGCTCCGCGCGCTCGCGTGCACCGCCCCGCTGCACGACCTGGACACGCGCAAGGCGAACCTGGCGGGTGAGTACTCGGTCTACGCGATGGCCGAGGTCGCCCTCTCCGCCATCGACCTCGTCACACTCAACATGGACTTCGACACGGGCGCCGACCACGAGCAGATCGTCTCGCGCCTGCTGCCCCGCGTCGCCGCCCAGGCCCCCGAGCGCCCCGCCGCGGAGCACGAGCGGGTCGCCCGCTGGGTCCTGGAGAACCTGATCAACGTCGGCAGCGTGGACCGTGGCTTCCGTGCCGTCTACGGCACCTTCGGCGCGGACGGCGTCTACACCCGTCGCGACTACGACTTCAAGCTGATCGAAGAGGTCCCCGGCTACGGCGGCGGGGTCTACCTCCGGACGACCGACGAAGCGGTCAACGTCCTGGTCGGAGCCCTGGACACCGATGTCACCAGCGCCCAGATCGCCGCCGAGGTGAAGCTGGAGGTGCTGATCAGCAGGGGCCGGCTCGCCGACGCCCAGCTCGCCGCCGAGCAGGCGCGGTACCGCACGGTGCAGTACGCCGAGACCCTCCGCAGGACCCTGGAGGCGACCCGCCGGAACGTGCGCGCGGTGGACTGGCTCGAGACCGTCCCCGACATGATCGCCGAGGCCCTCGACCACGTCGCCGACCGCTACCGCCACGAGAACGCGATCCTCACCAACATCCGCAAGGCCCGCGACGAGGCCGAGGAGCCCGAGCACAAGCGCCGCGCCGCCGAGCTCGTCGACATCGTCAAGGACTGCATCCGCCGCCACACCCAGCTCCAGTCCCGCCTCCTGGAAGCGGGCCCGCTCTTCCGCGCGGAGCAGGACCGGCAGGCCTTCGCCGCGCCGACCTCGTACACCGGGATAGACCTCTACGGCCAGCTCGTCGCCCCGATCCTGCCGCTCCCCGTCGAGCGGGCGACCCGGGTCACCGACGCGTTCTTCGCCCGGGGCACCGGCCTGCGCACCCCCACCTCGGTGCGCGTCGGCGACCTGGTCGAGATGCTCCTCACCCCGCCCGTCGAGCGCGAGCACCTGGGCGCGGAGATGCCCGAACCGGATCTGATCGCGACGCCGGACGACAGCCGCTTCAGCGATGAGCAGCTGGCGCGCGCGAAGGACCTGCTCGACCTGGAGCACGACGCCCCGCGCCGCCTCTCCGGCCTGCTCGCCGAGGCCCGGCTGCGCGACCCCGGAGACCCCGACCTCCCGTACCTGGTCGCCCTGCTCGCCGTCCACGCCGCGAGCCCGCCGGTCGGCACGGCGTACCGCCAGGGCGAGGAGCGCCTGCTCTTCGCGGTGGACGACGGCACGCAGCTGGACGACCCGGAGTTCGGCGGCGCCGACCTGATAGTGGGTACGGCGCTCCTGGACGCGCTCGGTATGGCCGCGGACCGCACGGAGGCCTCATGACCACCGAGCAGCAGGCCCCCGCGACGGTTCCCGAGGTGCTGGAGACGTCCGAGGCTCCCGGCACTCCGGAGACTCCCGTGACTCCCGCGGTTCCCGCGCCGGGCGCCGCGGAGGCGACTCCGGGCGGGGGCCCGGGCGCGCTCGTACCCGCCCAGCCCTCGGCCCCCATGGTCCTGGGGGTCGTGCCGGTACCTCCGCCCGCGACCCCCGTCCGCCGGAGCCCCGCGCCGTTCGTGCGGGCCATGCGCCTGGCCGTCACCCGCCCGGTCGCGGTGGACCAGGCCCCGCCCCGGCGACCCGCCGTGCGGGTGATCCCGGTCCGCCTCCCGCTGCCCCGCCCCGAAGCGACGAAGCCGAACGCGGCGACGGAGCCGAACGCGGCACCAGAGCCGACCGGGGCACCAGAGCCGACCGGGGCACCAGAGCCGACTGCGGCGACGAAGCCGACCGAAGCCCCCGAGCCGACCGAAGCCCCCGCACCACCGACGACCCGCACCACCCGTACCGAGGAGCCCCAGCCGTGAGCGAACACCACGCCGAGCACGCCGACGCGTGGAGCGAGCCGGAGCCCCCGCACACCCCCGCCGTCACACCGGCCACATCAGCAGCACCGGCCGCATCGGTCACACCGTCCGCACCGCACCACGGCACTCAGGCCGCGGCGCACGCCGTCACCCCCGCCGACGCGGCCGACGCCGCGCGGCTCGTCTCCTTCGGGCTCCAGCCCAAGCTGCTGCCCGCCCGCGACACCGAGTACACCGAGCTGCTCCGGCGCTACCGCGAGGACCCCGCCTTCGCGCGCCTCGCCGACGCCGTCGCCACCGGCCTCGGCCTCGTCGTCCTCGAGGTCTCCCCGCGCGCGGGCATGGCCGTCACCGCGGGCGAGGACTCCGTCTTCGCCGTCCGCATGGGCGACTACGCCCGCCGCGCCAACACCGACTCGGCCGACCGCTTCCTGCACGGACTCGCCCACCTCGCCGTCGCCGCCATGGCCTTCCCCCGCCCCGAGGACCTCGCCGACGACGGCTACATCGGCCGGCTCACCGTCAACGGAGTCGACGCCTTCGTCCGCCAGGCCTGCCGCCGGCTCGAAGAGCGCGCCGAGGAGCTGGGCGAGAACACCGACCCCGCGTCCGACGCCCCGGGACTGGAGGCCGCCTGGCGGATCTACGCCCGCCGCAGCTCCACCGGCGCCACCAAGGACGCCCGCCGCCTCGCCGGCTCCACCACCGGCATCGTCGGCAAGGCCGTCGCCTTCCTCACCGACTCCGGCTTCCTCCAGCGCACCGGCGACGACTCGGGCGGCGCCTACCGCACCACCGCCCGCTACCAGCTCCAGGTCCGCGACATGGCCGGCAGCGCCGCCATGGCCGAACTGCTCGACCTCGGCGTGGTCCCCGTCAGCGACGGCAGCGCGACGCTCCTGCCGCCGCCCCAGGGCGACGACCTGGACCTCGCCGCCGACGCCGGCCTGCCCTTCCACGCCTGACCGCCAGACTTCAGAAGCTTCAGAAGACGACTGAGAGCCCCGCCGCCATGTACGAGTTGTCCCGGGTCCGCCTCTACTCCATCGGTCCCGCCGGTGCGCGCTACGCCGACACCGTCCTGGACCTGCGCGGAGTCGGCGCGCCCGTGCCCAACCCCGCCCCCACCCAGGCGGAGTTCTTCGAGGAGGAGCCGGTCGGCCCGCCGCGCCGGCCCGCCCCGGCGGGCGTGCTCTTCCTGGAGAACGGCGGAGGCAAGTCCGTCCTCCTCAAGCTGATCTTCTCGGTCATGCTCCCCGGCCACCGCAACACCCTCGGCGGCGCCAGCTCCGGTGTGCTGCGCAAGTTCCTGCTCGCCGACGACTGCGGCCATGTCGCCCTGGAATGGCAGCACACCCTCACCGGCGAGCTGGTCGTCGTCGGCAAGGCCAGCGAGTGGCGCGGCCGCCAGGTCTCCAACGACCCCCGGAAGTTCGCCGAGGCCTGGTACTCCTTCCGCCCCGGCCCCGGCCTCAGCCTGGACAACCTGCCGGTCGCGGAGGCCACCTCCGTGCGCCCGCCCGTCGAGGGCGCGTCCGGCGCGCAGGGCCGCCGCCGCACCATGAAGGGCTTCCGGGACGCCCTCACCGAGGCGGGCAAGGCCTACCCGCACCTGGAGGTGTACTGGGAGGAGATCCACGACCGCTGGAACGAACACCTCGGTGACCTGGGCCTCGACCCCGAACTCTTCCGCTACCAGCGGGAGATGAACGCCGACGAGGGCGAGGCCGCCGGCCTCTTCGCGGTCAAGAAGGACTCCGACTTCACCGACCTGCTGCTGCGGGCCGTCACCGACACCCGGGACACCGACGGCCTCGCCGACCTCGTCAGCGGCTTCGGCAACAAACTCGGGCGGCGCGCCGAACTCACCGCCGAACGCGACTTCACCGCCGGTTCCGTCGACCTCCTCGGCCGGATCGTCGACGCCGCCGAGACCCGGGCACGCGCGCGTGACATCCACGCCGGGGCCGAGCGCCGCACGCGTACCCTCGCCCGCCGGCTCTCCGCCCGTGCCACCGAGGAACGTGCCCGTACGGCCGAGCTCGCCCAGCAGGTCACCTCTGCCGCGCACGCCGTCTCCGAGGCGGAGGCGGCCCGCGGCCGCAGCTCCCTCATCGCCGCCGAACTCGCCTTCCGGCACGCCTCCCTGGCCCTCACGGTCGCCGAGAAGGGCGCCGCCTCCCAGCGGCGCGAACTCATCGAGGCTCGCACGCTGCACTCCGCGTGGCAGGCTGCCGAGGCCGTGCTCCGCCACCGGGCC